>DAOUFU010000114.1:0-13508 GCA_034429275.1 Anaerolineae bacterium
CTCGGGCGTATTCCATTTTCGGGGCATGAGACTGTGGGGGTTGATCGGCCTCACCCCCGCGCGGCCAAAACCGGGCCGCTCCGCCCCCTCTCCGAAAATTTTCGGAGAGGGGGCAGACCAGGCGCCTCCCAAGAGGCGCGCAGGTCGGGGGTGAGGCCAGCCGTTCGCCCACCCCCTATCCGCTCACCTTATCATAATGCTGACGGGGGCGAAGTCCTCGCAATTTCGCCCCCAATCTGGAATACACCCGCTGCTTCTCTCACTGGCGCATTTGGCCAGTCCCTTCTACACTAGCAGCAAGTGCACCTGATCCGCCCAGAATAAGTCCAGCCGCATAGGGCGGCCACATAGGGCGGCCACATGGGGCGCGCGACTGCGCCGGGAACTGCCATGATCTCGCTCTATGACATCCTCGAAGCCGCCGACGGCCAGCTTTTTGGCGAAGCCCACAGCCAGCTTTTCGCCGATTTTTGCGTGGATGCCCGTCAGGCCCGGCCCGACCAGGTCTATGTGGCGATCAAAACAGCGCGCGGCGATGGTCACCAGTATATGGAGCAGGCGGTCGCGGGGGGTGTCACCGGCATCATCTGCACCCACCCCCCCATGTTCGATACCGAAGGGCTGACCGGCGTCGTCACGCGCAGCGTCGAGGATGCGCTGCTGCGCTGGGCCAGCATCGTGCTGCGCAAATATGGCACCACCGTCATCGGCGTGACCGGCAGCACCGGCAAATCGATCACGCGGGCCGCCATCGCCCATGTGCTCAGCCGTCGCTTCAATGTCTACCAGAATACGACCACTACCGGCGGGCGGCTGGGCCTGCCGCTCGCACTGGGCCAGCTCACCAAAGAGCACCAGATCGCCGTGCTCGAATATGGGGTGCAGCAGCCCGGCGAGATGGAGATCATGATCGGCCTCTCCACCCCGATTGTGGGCGTCGTCACCACCATCAACCGCGCCCATCTCGACCAACTCGGCACGCTCGAAAACAGCGCCCGCGAATACCGCGCCTTGGTCAAAGCCCTGCCCCCCGAAGGCCTGGCGGTGCTCAACTTCAACGATCCCCTGGTCCGCGCGATGGCTGCCGAGACTCAGGGCCGCGTCATGACAGTGGGCCTCGATCCCGCCTTCGGTGCCGACCTGCTGGCCTATAACATCCTGCTCGACCGCGATAAGACCGGCTTCGACCTGCGCACCACCCACTCGCGCCATCCGGGCCGCTGGATTCCCTGGCTCGGCGCGCACCAGCTATATGCTGCGCTGATGGCGCTGGCCGTGGGCCAGAGCTACGGCATCGGCCTGGAGGATGGCCTGCATACGCTGACCGATCTCCCGCCGCAGCCGGGACGGATGCGCCCGTTCGACGGCCTGGGCGGCAGCCTGTTGATCGACGATGCCGCCTCCGCCGGGCCGGATGATACCCTGGCCGCGCTCGACTGGCTGGCCGCCGTCCGTACCCCCGAGACGCGCACCACCCTGATCCTGGGCGATCTCGACAACAGCAACAGCACCGGGGCATCGCTGCCCCATATCGAGATCGGCCAGCGCGTGATGGGCGTGGTCGATCGCCTGATCACACGCGGCGAATTTGCCGCCGAAGCCGCGCGTACTGCCCTCGATCTCGGCATGGAGCGCGGGCAGGTTCGCATCACCTTCAGCGTCGATGATGCCGCCACCGCCGCCAGCGATGGACTCGGCCCGCAGGATGTCGTGCTGATCAAAGGCGGGCGCAACGCAGGCATGGAGCGAATCACCCGCTGGCTGCTGGCCTCGTCCGGCGACACCGGCGAACTCGCCCGCCCTGCCGTCACTACCGCGCCGCTCACCGTGCGCCAGCCCGATGCCCCCAGTTGGCTGACCGTCGATCTCAACGCAGTGGGCTATAACACCCGGCGTATCAAAGAAATCATCGGCGACGAGGTGGCCCTGTTGGCCGTGGTCAAGGCCGATGCCTATGGGCACGGCGCGGTCCCGGTGAGCGTCACCGCCCTGAACAACGGCGCGTCCTACCTGGGCGTCGGCAGCCTGCGCGAAGCGATCGCCCTGCGCGAGGCGGGCATCGATGCGCCCATCCTGATCATGGGCTTCACGCCGCCCACCGCCGCCCGCGAAATCATCCGCCACAGCCTGACGATCACCCTGTACGACACCGAAATCGCGCGCGCCTTCCAGCGCGCCGCCCAGGATCACGATGGACAGGTGCGCGCCCACGTCAAGATCGATACCGGGCTGGGGCGGCTGGGCCTGCTGCCGGACGAGGTGACGCGCTTCTTCCGCAGCGCGCGCACCTTCGACCGCCTGCAGATCGAAGGCATCTTCACCACGCTGGCCGCCGCCGACCAGGACGACGAGATGACTGCCCGGCAGATCGCCGTGTTCGAGCAGGTCATCCAGCCCCTGGTGGCAGCCGGATTCCGCTTCAAATATGTGCACGCCGCCAATACCGCCGCCGCCATTCACCGGCCAGAGACGCGCTTCAGCATGGTGCGCTGCGGCATCGGGCTGTATGGCGTTCACCCCAGCCTGAGCGCCCCCCTGCCGATGGATTTGCGCCCGGCGCTGAGTTGGACCACCAGCATCGTGCAGGTCAAGCAGCTTCCGGCAGGCGCGACGGTGGGCTTCGGCCAGCTTTACCGCGCCCCCGCCACTGTCCGCATCGCGATCATCCCGGTCGGCTATGCCGACGGCCTGCGGCGCTCGCCGCGCGGCTGGCGGAAGGTCCTGGTTCGCGGCCAGGAAGTGCGCATCATCGGGCGCATCAGCATGGATATGGCCGCGCTGGACGTGACCGCCCTGGAAGACGTGCAGATCGGCGAAGAGGTGGTGCTGATCGGCCAGCAGGGCGGACGCCAGATCACGCTGGACGACGTGGCCGAAGCGCTCGATACCTCCAGCTACGAGATTGCCACGACGCTGCTGGCCCGCGTCCCCCGTACCATGTAACCCGTATCACGTAAGCGGCTCTCGCACCCACAAGGATCACCTTCACCCTATGCCCGAAAAGAACGCTTTCCTGACCATCGACGATGCACCCTCGCCGCACCTGGCCCAAAAGGTCGATTACCTGGCCGGGCGCGGAATCGCCGCCGTGCTGTTCTGCCGCGGTGAGCTGTTGGAACGCCACCCCGACCTGGCCCTCTATGCTATCAAGCGCGGATTCATCCTCGGCAACCATTCCTACGACCACCCCTATTTCAGCGAACTCAGCCTGGCGAAGTGCCGCGAGCAGATCGACCGCACCGACCGCCTGATCGATGCCCTGTATGCCCAGGCGGGCCAGCCGCGCCCGGCGCGCTTCTTCCGCTTCCCCTTCGGCGACAAAGGCGGCCTGAAGCGCAGCGATGTGCTTTCCGGCTATGAGGGGCGCGGCCTGGAACGTAAAGAGGCGCTTCAGGCCCACCTGCGCGCCCTGGGCTATTCCAAGCCCGACTTCCCCGGCATCACCTACCGCTACTACCTGGCGGCAGGGCTGCACACCGATGTGGACTGGTACTGGACCTACGACACGATCGATTGGGGGCCGCTGAGCACAAACCCGCCCGGCGGAATCGACTCGCTGGAGAAAATCCTGGCCCGCATGGAGGAAGACGATCCCGAAGGGGGCCGGGGTCTGAACTATCCCGGATCGGACGAGATCATCATCATGCACGACTTCGAGCAGACGACGCCGATCTTCTTTGCCATGATCGACCGCCTGCTGGCAAAAGGAATCCGCTTCCAGCCCGTGCCGCTCACCTGACACACGACCATCACCCCCAGAGCACACTCACCGATGACTGCGCCGCTCACCTGTCGCCGCATCCGTCCACAGGCCGCCTATGATGGCCAGCAGGGTTTCGGTTGCTGTGGGGGCATCAGGGGCAGGCGATCCGCGCCAACCGGAAAGAGTCCTTTTGGTGCGTCTACCCTGAATCAACCAGGGGCGCGAGTGCGCCCCTGGGATCGTTGGTTCTGGCCGCCGAAACAGGCAGCGTTTAGGGGTAAATGCCGCGCGTCTTGGTCGCGTCGCCGACGCGCTTGATGGCGGTGATCTGGGCCGCCGTGCGCATATCCACCTTGAACTGGTCGCGGATGCGGATCACGTCGTCGTAGGCTTTGATCAGCACGCGCCGCAACTGGCGGTTGACCTCGTCCACATCCCAGAAGAAGCTCTGCAGACCCTGCACCCACTCAAAGTAGCTGACCGTCACACCGCCCGCGTTGGCGAGAATATCGGGGATCACCTCGATGCCGCGCTGGTTCAGGATGTCGTCGGCTTCGGGTGTAGTTGGGCCGTTCGCGCCTTCCACGATCATGAAGGCCTTGATGTCGCGCGCGTTCGCCCCGGTGATCTGGTTTTCGAGCGCGCAGGGGGCCAGCACTTCGCATTCCAGCGTGAGCAGTTCGGCGTTGGTGATCGGGTCCGCGTTCGGATAACCCTGGAGCACGTGTTTATGCGTCTTGGCGGTATAAGCCATCAGGTCATCGACATCCAGCCCTTTGGTGTTCACATAGCCGCCGGTGATGTCGCTGACGGCGATCACCTTGTACCCCAGGTCGTAAGCGTGCTTGGCCGCATAGGTGCCCACGTTGCCAAAGCCCTGGATCACCACGCGGATTTGTGACGGGTCGTTGCGCCCGGCCCGGCGCAGCGCCTCGTCCATCACGGTGACCACGCCGCGCCCGGTCGCTTCGGTGCGCCCCTGGCTGCCGCCGATGTTGATCGGCTTGCCGGTCACGATGGCCGGGACCGAATAGCCGACCGTCATGCTGTAGGTGTCCATGATCCACGCCATCGTCTGGGCGTTGGTCCCCATATCGGGCGCGGGAATGTCGCCATGGGGGCTGATGAAGATGCTGATCTCCGCCGCGTAACGCCGGGTCAGCCGCTCCAGTTCGCCCTGACTCATGGCGTAGGGATCGCACACCACCCCACCTTTTGCCCCACCATACGGCAGGTTCACCAGCGCACACTTCCACGACATCCACATCGCCAGCGCGCGGACCTCGTCCAGGTGCACGTCCGGCGCGTAGCGAATGCCGCCCTTGCTCGGCCCCAACACCATGTTGTGATGCACGCGGTGACCGGTGAAGACCCGGATGTCGCCGCTGTCCATGCGGACGGGGAAATTGACGGTCAGTTCGCGTTTGGGGTAGCGGAGGAATTCTTTGATGCCGGCGGGTAAATCGAGGTATGCCACTGCGCGGTCATACTGCTGAAGCGCGACGGCATACGGATTGATGCGATCGGCTTCGCGTTCTTTGGCCTGAAGTGCCATTGCTTTCAATTCTCCTTAATCTATCCCGGTTCAAGAAGTTCTTTTTATTGAGCAGCGCATCTCGTCTCAACGATTCGCGCATTGTGCTTTTATTCTTCACGTTCCATTATACTACGGCTCACCACCCTTGAATAGAGAACAATCATCAGCAATCGGTCCGATTTTATGCACCTTGCATCAAGATTATAGCCATTTTGTTGTGCGCCTTGCACAGCCCACAGAGCAAAAAGGGGGGACCGGTCGCCGATCCCCCCTTGCCGGAAAATGGTTTCAGCCCGCCGGGGCTGCTTCCGGCGCTTGAACTTCGAAGGTTGTCGAGTCTTTTCGCTCGCCGTCGATGAAAATCTCGACCTTCCACTGACCCACCGGCCAGGGCGTGCTGCCCGCCATTTCCCAATCCAGGCCCAGCAGCACTTTGCCCGCCGTCTGCCCCACCTCGATCACGTCGGTAGCATACTGCGCCGCGTTGTCCGGCGCGTAGAAGACGGCGTGCACGGGCAGATCGCGGTTGTGGCTGTTGAGCGTCACCACCACGTTGAGATCGTCATCCGCGCGGAAGACGCTCGTTCGTTTGAGCGCGGCGGGGTCGTTGATGTCCCCCGCTGCGGTATAGACATCTTTGACCGGGTTGGTGCCGCACGCCGTCAGCAGCACGGCCACCACCAGCCCCATCATCACCATCGGTTTGATACGACTCATGCGCGAGCTTCTCCCTCGTGACACAGCGTGACAGTCAAATATACACGCCATTCTATCCCATTCATCAGGCCGCTCCCAATCGGGCCGCGCGGGGTGAGGCCGGACTCTCGCGAGTCACGTATTTTGATGCAATTTCCCTGCTGACGCTCATCCCAGCCGGTTCACAATCTGCGCATCTGCGGTATAATCGCGGCGTTTTTGGTGAGCGCCCCTGTCGCGTGCCACCCTTCCCATGAGGATACGTCCTGATGACTGACGATCTGGCCGCCAAGTGTGAGCAGGCCATCCGCGCCCATCGCCCGCTGGACCTGGGCGTAGAATGGGCCGATGAGATGATCTTCCCGGTCTACAACGGCCTGTCGATTCGCAACCTGCCGCATACCGTCGTGCGCCTGCTCGATCACCGCTGGCACAACGGGCGGTTGGGGTCGTCGCCGCTCGATGGGCGGCTGTGGACGCGCTTTGGCGACCGCGTCCGGCGGGTGGTGTTGTTCATCAGCGACGGCCTGGGCTGGCTGACCCTCAGGCAGATCATGGCCGACGATCCTGCCACCGCGCAGGTGGTCGCCGACCTGACCGGCGACGGCACCTTCACGCCGATCACCTCGATCGCGCCCAGCACGACCGCCGCCGCCCTGCCCTGCCTGTGGACCGGGGCCGCGCCGGTGGGCACCGGCATGGTGGGCACGCGCGTTTTTCTGCGCGAATTCAGCACGATGGTCAACATGCTGCACTACACGCCTCACCAGGCGGGCCAGATGCGCCACGATTCGCTGGAAGACTGGGGCTTCGACTTCGAGACATTTGTGCCGCTCGAAACGTTGGGCGAGGCGCTGCATCACCGCCGCATCCCCACCACTGTGCTGCTGGATAAGAACTTGTTCAACAGCGGCCTGTCGCGCATCATGCACCGCGGGGTCAGCACCCACGCCCGCCATGTGGCCTATAACGACCTGTGGATCGTGCTGCGCGACTTGCTGCGCGAGACGCGCGGCGCGCGCTGTTTTGTTAACATCTACTGGAGCGCGGTGGACTCGATCTCGCACATGCACGGCACCACCAGCGAGCACGCCGTCACCGAGATTCGCCGCCAACTGCGCGACCTGCGCGATACGCTGCTGGCCGATGGAGTGGCCGATGGCCGGACGGTCGTCCTGTTCGCCGCCGATCATGGGCACACACCCACCCACGACCATATCCTGGCCGCGGACCACCCGCCGCTAACCGAGGCGCTGCGCTGCGGGCTGGGCGGCGAAACTCGTTTCGCCTATGCCTACCTGCGCCACGACTTCCGCCCGCAAGTCATCGACTATGTGCGCGAGCGGTTGGGGGATCGGCTGGCGGCAGTTCACCCGGCGGATGCGCTGGCCGCGGGCCTGTTTGGGCCGGATGCGCCGCATCCCGAAGCCGCCGCCCGCCTGGGTGACCTGATGTTGATTGCGCGCGGTCCCGCTGGCCTGGTCGAAAAGCAGCCGGGACCGATGACCCCGGTCAGCCGCCACGGCAGCCTGACCGAGCGCGAGATGCTCGTCCCGCTGATTGTGCGCGCGCTGTAGCCGAACGACGACCCTTTTGGTGCGATTCCGCATCAAATGAAGTGGTATCAAGACGAAGGATGATCCATGCAAAACCTATTCAACCGGCTTTTCGGAAGCCCCGCATCACCGGCTCCCGCCCAGCCAACCCAATCGCCCGCCCAGCAGGAAATGAACAACCTGCTCGAAACCGCCGCCACCGCCCTCGAACAGGGTTTTCACCAGACGGCGCTCGAAACCTACCAGCGCGGCCTGACGCTGGCCCGCACGCTCGATGATCGCCCGCACGAGGAACGCTTCCTCAGCGGCATCGGCGCAGCACACGCGGCGATGGGCCAGTTCGAGGCGGCAGCAGACGTCTTCGGCCAGGCGCTGGAGATCGCCCGCGACCTGCGCGATCCGCGTGCGCTGGCCCGCACCCTGAATAATCTCGGCTCGCTCCATGCCAAGCAGCAGGACTGGAGCCGCGCCCAGGTCTTCCACCAGGAAGCGCTCGAAGCCGCCCGCGAGACTCGCAGCCCCGACGTGATCACCATGACGCTCGAAAACCTGGCGAAGGACTACCTCAACCAGGATAACCCCAGCTACGCCCAGCACCTGCTCAAAGAAGCGGTGGTCATCACCCAGGCCGCCGGGCGCGCCGAGGCTGCCGCGCGCATCATGGGCGAACTGGGCGAGGCGACTCTGGCCGCCGGAGACCGCATCCCCGCGCAGAAGCTGCTCCAGCAGGCCGTATTCATCGCCGCGCAGACCGGCCAGCCCGATCAGCAGTTGCGCTGGCTGCAAACCCTGGCCCGGCTGGAGATGGAGAACCGCAACTACGCCCAGGCCGTCGAATACCTGCAAAACGCCGAAAATCTCGCGCTGCGGCTGGGATCGCAGCCGCCAGAGTTCTTCATGAACAGCGCGCTCGACCTCACCACCGCCTACCAGATGCTCGGCAACAGCACCCAGGCCGAGGAATATGCCACCCGCGCGCTGGCCCAGGCCCGCAGCACCAACAACCTGGCGCTGGAAGCGTTGGCGCTCACCCGGCTGGGCATGTCGGCCTACAGCGCCAACGATTTCGCCCGCGCCCGCCGCTTCCTCGACGAAAGCCTGAGCTATTACGCCAACGAGTCGCTCTCGAATTCCGACGAGCACATCCAGATTCTGCTGGCGCTGGGCAACATCGATCTGCGCCAGGGCGATCACCAGGCCGCCACCGCGCGCATTCAGCGCGCTTTGGAACTGGCCCGCCAGCAAGAAAGCGCTCCGCGCCAGGCCGAAGCGCTCCACCTGCTGGGCAATCACGCCGCCGAACAGGGTGACCTGCGCGCCGCCCTGAATCATTGGAACCAGGCGTTGGGGCTGTTGGGTAATAACAGCTATGCCCAGGCCGCCCAGCTCCGCTGCGACATCGCCCACGCCTACCGCGAGAGCGGCGACTTTGAAGCGGCCATGGCCGAATACGAAAAGGCGCTGGTGCTGCTCAACCACATCACCCACGCACCGACGCGCGGCCTGGTGCTCTCCAACGCCGCCACGCTCTATACAGAGACCGGCGACATCGAGACCGCCCAGGCGTTTTTCGACGAATCCATCGAAATCGCCCAGCGCACCGGCGACCGCTACGCCGAGAGTCTGCGGCTGGGGAACCTCGGCTGGTTCTACAGCCTGACCGACCGCCTGCAGAGCGCGGTAGACCGGCTGGAACGAGCGCTGGCCATCAGCCGCGAGCTGGGCAACACCCTGCTGATCGCCGTGCAGACCAACAACCTCGGCCACAGTTATTACCGCCTGCACGATTATGAGACCGCCCGCACCCTGCACAAGCAGGCCATCGCCGCCGCCCAATCGCTCGATGCCGCCCGCTGGCTGGGCGTCTTCCGCTCCGACCTGGGGCTGACCCTGGCCGCGCTCAACCGCTTCGACGAAGCTGAGGAAAACCTGCGCGCGGCACTGGCCCTCAGCGAGCAGCAGAACGATCAATCCACCCAGACCCGCACCGCCGCGCGGCTGGCCGGGCTGCTGGCGGCGACCAATCGCCCCGCCGAGGCTGCCCCCCTGGCCGAAGACAGCTACAACCGCGCCCGCAAGATGCGCTTTACGCGCGGCATGGCAGATTCGGCGGCTGCGCGCGGTGCGGTCGCCCGCGTGTTGGGCGATTCCAGGGCTGCCGAGCAATTCCTGGCCGAGGCGCGCCGCCTTTACGAGGTGCTGCACGACCCGACCTGGAAAACATTGATCGGCGCGGTGCAGCCCGGCAGTGCGCTCGCCTCAACCGAGCAGGCCGGGCGCTAGCGGCCACGCGGCGATGGGGTTCACAGCCCCACATGGCCGGGCATCGGAGACCATTTGCAAAGGCTTTTTGGGCCCTCATCCCGCGAACTCTAAGAGTTCGCTGAACTCGAAGAGTTCGCTGAACCCATTTGGGTTCGTTCCCCGTCTGCCTGTGGCAGACGAGGTAACGGGCTGGTTTTCCCTCGCCTGAGGGAGAGGGAACCGGCGTAAGCCGGAAGGGTGAGGGCTTTTTGAATGGTCTCTCAATCAAAACAGCCCTTTGGGTGCGTTTTCCCTGTAGGACCTTCCCGTAGGACTTGCGTCAGATGGTGAATGCTGCTAGAGTGTAGATAGGGTAAGTGGGGCTGAGGCCAGGCCTCAGAGTGAGGGACCTATGAATCGCCCGAAACTGGCGCTTGCTCGCCTGTCTATTTTGGCACTGCTGGCACTCATCGCCATGCCGGGGCCGCTCGCCGCACGCTCGGAGTCCGGCGCGGCGGAGTGCCCGGTTATCGTGCAGCGCGCGCTGGCCACCACCGATCGTTTGTGCGACGGTACGGGGCGCAACCAGGCCTGTTATGGGCACATCGCGCTGGAAGCCCAGCCGCAGCCGGACGTGAATGATTTTGTCTTCGTATCGGAAGGGGATCGCGCCCATGTCAGCGATCTCCAGTCGCTGCGGCTCAGCCAGATGGACCTGCTCACCGGGACATGGGGAATCGCACTGCTGCGTCTGCAAGCGGGCCTGCCCGATACCGCACCGGACAATGTGACCATCGTGCTGTTCGGCGATGTGACCCTGGAAAACCGGGGGCAAAGCCTGCCCGAAATCCCCGTGCAGTCCACCAACCCCGCCGGGGTGAACATCCGCCGGTTGCCCGATGCCGCCTCTGACGGCCTGATCGTGGGCAGGCTGCTGCCCGGCGAACCGGCCTTTGCCGTGGGCCGCCTGGCCGATAGTTCGTGGCTGTACGTGCGCCACCCGCTGTCGGGTCACACCGGCTGGATTCTGACGCGGCTGCTCACCGTGGAGGGCGATCTCGACACCCTGACGGTGTTCGAGCGCGACGCCACCTATTACGGCCCGATGCAGGCGTTCACCTTCCAGAGCGCGCACGACGACGCCCCCTGCGCCGAAGCGCCGCAGAGCGGCCTGATGATCCAGACCCCCGAAGGCAGCGCCAAAGTCACCTTTTTGATCAACGAGGTGGACATCCAGTTGGGATCGACCGTCTTCTTCCAGGCGGAGGCAGGCGGTGAGCTGGTCGTGCGCGTGGTGGAAGGTGGGGCCAATGTCTCCGCCGGTGGCCGCACACAGATCGCACCGGCAGGCACCGAGGGCGCCGTGCCGGTGGACGATGAGCTTCGCCCCGCCGGGCCGCCTTCGCCGCCCCAGCCCTACGACATGGACGACGTGGCCGCCCTACCAGTGACTCTGCTCCCGCGCGAGGGCGTGATCGCACCGCCCTACACTGCCGGGACATCCGGCACGATTCCGGCAGTGCCCGGCGTGAGTCCGGCAGTGCCCGGCACAACAACCACCGATTCGAGCCTATCGTCCGATCTGCCCCCCGGCCTGATCGACAACCCCGGCCTGGATGGTGAACTACCGCCGGGTCAAGGGGGCGAGACTCCGCCAGGGCAGACCAAGAAGGAAAAATGACCGGCCCATGCCCGGCCCTATATCGAAAATCAGTGCCGGGGTCCTATTCCCCGGCGCTTTTTCCACACGGATTTTTACGCTCTTCATGCTGGACGCGCCAAACCGGCCAAGTCTTGAGGACGAATTCACAAATACATAAGAACAACGTCAGGTAACCATCAGCAGTGTATGGTATGATTAATGTCTAAACCAGAATATCGACCGGTAGGGGGTGTCCCCGTGAAATCGTTTGTTTAGAATATTCTGGGAACACATGATGAGACGTATACGAACCCTGCCTTTTACCCTTCTCTGGATGAGCGCACTGCTGGCGGTGCTGGCTATCCCTGCCGCCGCGTACATCCGGGCGGAGGTTCTTGACCTGGAGTCACCCCACGCCGCGGCCAGCACTATGATCACCTCGGCACCCGAAGCCGCCGCTCCCGCGCGCTCCGACCCACAGGTTGAGCCGGTCGCCCTCGCGGCGGTGGAGAGCGCTGCCCTGCCCCAGGCTGATCCTGCCGAAAACGCGCTGTTCACCACCACGTCCAGCGCCGCGATCGCCTGCCCTGCGCTGGTCCAGCAAGCGCTTGAAATCACCGAGCAGGGCTGTGAAGGCACGCGGCGGAATGAGGTCTGCTACGGTCACAACACGCTCGACGCCGAGCCGCAGCCCGATGTCGAGCAGTTCGTATTCGACAGCGAAGGCGACCGGGTCAGCGTGGTCAAGATGCAGTCGTTGCGCCTGGAAGCCATGAATGAGGCCACCGGCGCGTGGGGAGTCGCGCTGCTGCGCTTGCAGGCCAGCCTGCCCGACAGCGCGCCCGATAACGTGACGGTGGTGCTGTTCGGCGATGTGGCCCTCTCCAACGATGCCGCCGATATGCCCACCCTGTCGGTGCTCAACGATACCGGCTACAACATCAACGTGCGCAGCACCCCCAACGAGAACAGCGCCATTATGGCCCACCTGGCCCCCGGCAGCAGCACGATCGCCAACGGGCGGCTGGAAGACGGCAAATGGCTGCGAGTCGCCGTGCCCGGCTCGGCAGAGAGCGGCTGGGTGCTCGCGCGCTTCGTGACTCCCAGCGCCGATCTCGCGTCGCTGGCGGTGGTCGCGCCCGGCTCGACTTCCTTTGGCCCGATGCAGGCGTTCAGCTTCACCAGCGGGTTGGACGATGCCCCCTGCACCGAAGCGCCACAAAGCGGCCTGATGATCCAGACTCCGCACGGCATGGGCCGCATCACCTTCTTGATCAACGAAGTGGACGTACAGCTCGGCTCGACCGGGTTCTTCCAGGCGATGCCCGGCCCGCGGATGGCCGTATACGTGGTCGAAGGTTCCGCCAGGGTGACCACCGGCGGCGTGACCCATGTCGCCATTCCCGGCACCAGCCTGAACGTCCCGCTCAACGCCGAGGGGCATCCCGCCGGAGCGCCCACCAAGCCGCAGCCGTATGAGTTCGGTGCGGTTCAGGCGCTTCCCGTCACCCTGCTCCCGCGCGAAGTCACCATCCCGGAACCGATCTCCGAAGAGGCCTATGCCGCCTTCTACGAGACGCCCGCCTATGAGGAAACCGTCACCACCGTGCCCGACGCCGTGACTGACCCGGCCCTCCCGGCAGATTCGACCGCCGCGCAGCCCGCGATCCCTGCGATCCCTGCGGTGCCCGCCGTGCCGGGCGTGAGTCCGGCCCAGCCTGCTCATCCCGCTCACCCGGCGAACCCCGGCCAGGATGGTGCCCCGCCGCCCGGCCAGGTCGATAACCCCGGCCAGGATGACACCCTGCCGCCTGGCCTGATCGACAACCCCGGTCTGGGAGACAGTCTGCCGCCCGGTCATGGAGGCAGCCCGCCCGGCCAGGATAAGAAGGATGACGGCAAAGTGCCGCCGGGCCAGGAAAAGAAGAATTGAGCCACTCGCGGGCGGGGATATCCTCTCCGCCCGTTTTTTTCGTTTGCCCTGCCGGTACATCAGCCACCGGCGGGGCGCGGATTTTGATCCAAATTGATCGGATATGCGGGTGAAAGACCGGCCTCACCCCCGACCTGCGCGCCTCTTGGGAGGCGCTGGGTCTGCCCCCTCTCCGAAAATTTTCGGAGAGGGGGCGA
>DAOUFU010000115.1:0-3128 GCA_034429275.1 Anaerolineae bacterium
TGCGTGACCAGCATGGGGTTGTAGTAATGGAAGGTCAGGATCAGGTTCCGGTCTTCGGGGATATCCAGGTCGCCATAGGTGTGCACGCTGTTGAAGTTGTTGGAGCCGAGCACGATCACCCGCTCCGGCTCACGCGCGCGAACGGTGTCATAGGCACGGTGAGCCACCGTGTTCCAGTCTTCGGGGTCGTGGGCAACCGCCTCGTTCAGCAGCTCATACGCCACCATATCGAGCGGGCGATCGCGCAGCCGGTCGGAAAGCTGCTCCCATAGCCCGGCAAACCGCGCCTGCTCCGCCGGATCGGTGTAGAGCGGTGGGTTTTTATCCAGGAAATGATGCGCCCGCAGAATATGCAGATCGACAACGGCGCGCAGGCCCGAGTCAGCGCACCAATCCAGCGCCGAGTTCAGCAGGGCAAAGGCGTCCTCGTGCGGCTGCCCGGAATCATCCCACATCTGTTCTTCGTCGATGGGGATGCGCAGGTGATCCAGCCCCAACCCGGCCAGTTTTTCGACATCGGCGCGGGTGAAATACGCCGCGCGCTCTGCGCCCCTGCGTGTGCTCTGGCTCAGCCAGTGCGAGATATTGGTGCCACGTCGGATGGTAAAAGTCATGATCGACACTATCCTTTGATGCATCACAGGTAACAAACAACCATTTTCGCGGCCACCCTGGGTGTCCGGGTGAAGACCGGAGCCAGGCGGTCGCCTTGACCCGACTCCGGGCCGAGTCCTCCGGCGATTCAGCCGCCGGCAGGGGAACGGGTCACGGCTTCACGCCGAAGCCAAACCGTGCGCCCACAGGCACAACCCCTTCGGTGAACTTGGCGCGCACCCGTGCTTCAGTCAGGTCGGTGCCCAGCACTGCCCCGCTCTTCACCACAAACCCCGCCGGGATGGTCGTGTTCTTGCCGATGGTGGCGATGCCCAGCTCGCCGATGATGTTGCGCTCGCCCACGTGCGCCCCTTCGCCGACGACCACGCCCTTATCGATCACGGCGCGCTCGACGACGGCATCGCGCTCGATGTAGCTGTCGGTCAGGATGATGCTTTCGTACACCAGCGCGCCCGGCCCCACATAGACGCCCGGCGAGAGCACGCTGCGCACCACGCGCGCGCCCGCTGCAATCGTCGATCCGTCGGTGATCAGGCTGTCCTCGACGATGGCCCCCTTCTCGATCTTGACGGGGGGACGCTCTTCGCTGCGGGTGTGGATGATCCACGAGCGGTCGTTGAGATCGAGCGAGGGCGGCGAGGCGAGCAGGTCCATGTGGGCTTCCCAGTACGCATCCACCGTCCCCACGTCGATCCAGTAGCCGCCGAATGGGTAAGCCAGCACACTCAGTCCAAGCTCCATCATGCGCGGGATGATGTTGTAGCCGAAGTCGTGCCGGGAATCTTCCCTGAGTGCATCCTCGGCCAGCAGTTGTTCGAGGATCTCGCGCTTGAAGACATACACGCCCATATTCGCCAGGTCGCCGGGCGGCACGGCGGGCTTCTCGACAAAGTCCACGATGCGGTAATGCTCGTCCACCTCCATGATCCCGTAGCGCGAGGCTTCGTCGAGCGGCACGCGGATCACACACACCGTCACGTCGGCGTTGTGCGTCTCGTGATAGTCCACCAGCATATCATATTCCATCTCGTAGATATGATCGCCGGAGAGGATGAGCACGTTCTGAGGGTGCCCGCGCCGCACGAAGTTCAGGTTCTGCGTGACCGCATCCGCCGTGCCCGCGTACCAGTCGGTATCCTGCCGCCCCTGGTAGGGCTGCAGCAGCTTGACGCCGCCGGTGAACCCCCGGTCCAGGTCCCAGGGCCGCCCCAGGGCAATGTGCTCGTTGAGGCTGTGGGGCCGGTACTGGGTGAGCACCAGCACATCGAAAATGCCCGAATTCACGCAGTTGCTCAGGGCAAAATCTATGATGCGATATTTCCCGGCGAAGGGCACGGCAGGCTTGGCCCGCTTGGCCGTCAGCACCCCCAGGCGGCTCCCTTCACCTCCGGCCAGAATAACCGCTCTTGTTCGCATAGCAGGCTGCTCCTCAACGATGACAATTGCCGTCCGGTAAGTGAGTAAGAAGCATCATATATGCAGGACTTCAAAAACGCGTTTGCCGATATTATTCCACATTCCCCGGCCAGCCCCAAAAGGCGCGCGCCGCGAGAAAGAGTCCCATTCTTTACGCCTACTATACCACGTTCGCGCGGGTTGCGCGCCGTGCGGGTTGCGCCGGGGGCGTATTCCATTTTCGGGGCATGAGACTGTCGGGGATGAGGCCGGATTCTCGCAGGTTACCATAGCCGGTTATTTTCTCAAAGTATTTGAGCATCCGGCACCCGCGTTCAACGCACCTGGTCGCCGGTGACATACAGCCGCCGACGCACCCAGCGCGCCAGGTCTTCGGTGGCGATCCGCAGCGCCCGCCAGCGCATCCCGAACAGGATCAGCATCACGATCAGCCCCGGCACGGTGAACATCAGCGCACGGGCTTTCAGCCGCAGCACCAGCAGCACCGTCGCCAGGAAGAACCCCAGGAAAAGAATCAGCCCTTCGATCAATACCTGGTTCGAGGGTTCGTCTACGATGCTGGCCTGGACCCATGTCCCCTGCCCGCCATCAGGATCAGGATCGAGCCGCCCCACCAGCCGGATAGGATAAAGCTGGCCGGGGAAGTGACGCTCGATGTGAAAGACATTGTTCGCCTCGATGGTCGTCGTCTGCCTCATCGGGGCGAGCGGGTGCCGCGTGGCGGAATCGCGCAGCACGACATCTCGCTCCAGGCGCTCGATGCAACGGGCCATCGGCAGAGCGGTCACAAAATCCACCCGGTACTGCGGCTGAAGCTGCCGCTTGGTTTTTTCGTTCACCCGTCACCTCGCTGGTTACTGGCCGTCCGCGGCGTTCGAGAGTCTCCGCCTACCATACCACAAGCACCCCGATCACTCCACCTGTCACCCCGGATGCGTGCAAAACCTGACAGCGAGTTTTCCGGGCACACACCGGCCTCACCCCAAACCTCGCCGTTCCCTGCGGGTTCGGCTCGGTTTGGCCCCTCTCCGAAAAAAGTTTTGGAGAGGGGCGGCGCGGCCCGTTCCTGGCCGTGCGGGGTGAGGCCAGCTCGCCCG
>DAOUFU010000116.1:0-12294 GCA_034429275.1 Anaerolineae bacterium
GGCTGATCTTTCACTCCCCTTTCCAAAAAGATGTGGGTAACGCATAGCCGAAAATTTTCGGAGAGGGGGCAGACCAAGCGCCTCCCATGAGGCGCGCAGGTCGGGGGTGAGACCAGCCGTTCGCCCGCCCCTATCTGCTCACCTTATCAAAATGCACGACAGGGGCGAAGTCCTCGCAATTTCGCCCCCAATTTGGAATGCACCCAAATAACCCCCGATCTCAGCGCGCGGGTGGCCCCCACAGGTCGGGCGCGAGACCGGCGCGCATCAGCAGCGCTTCCAGGTAGAAATAATCGCCACAGATGAAATATTCATTGACTCCCCAGCCTTTGTGAGCGTGATAGGTGCCGCCGCGCAGCAAGCCCTGACCTTCGGGCCGCGTCTCGGCGAAGCGGGCGATCAGCGGGGCGAGCAGGCGATCGGCCTGGGCGCGCAGGGCAGCGGCGGTTTCGTCGTCGAAGAGGCGGGCCAGCCGCAGCGCGCCCGCTGCCGCAATCGCCCCCGCCGACGTGTCGGGATGGTGCGGGGCATCGGCGGGCAGGCGCAAATCCCAGGTGGGCACGCCGTCCGCCGGAAGCTCGGCCAGGAAACGATCCAGCGCACGCCGTGCAAGATCGCGGTATGAACGGTCGCCGATCCACTGCGCCGCTGCCGCGAACCCATACACCGCCCACGCCTGGCCGCGCGCCCACAGCGACTCATCCGCCCAGCCCTGGTGAGTGCGCGCGCCCAGCGGCGCGCCGGTGTCCTGGTCGAAGAAAAAGGTGTGGGCGGTGCTGGCATCGGCGCGGACCAGGTGCGCCGCGCTGACGGCGGCATGGTCGGCGGCGACCCGGTGCAGGTGAGGGTTTTCGCTCTGGGCGGCGGCCCAAAACAGCAGCGGCAGGTTCATCATGGTGTCGATGATGATGCGCCCGCCGTCTGCCGGGTCGCCGACCGCGCCCCACGCCTGGAGGTAGCGGCCCGGCGCGCGATAGCGAGCGGCGAGTTCCCCGGCGGCGCGCAGGGCAAGCTGGCGGGCCGGTTCGCTGCCGGTGATCTGCCACTGGGCGCGCGCGCTCAGCGTGTAGAGGAAGCCGAGATCGTGCGTGATGTGGACTCGCGCCTCCAGCCGCCGCTCGAAAGTGGGCAGCAGGCGTTCAGCGGCGGCGCGCAGCCGGGCGCGGGCGGCCTCGTCTTCTGCGACGCTGCAGGTCAGCCACAGCAGGCCCGGCCAGAACCCGGCCAGCCAGTTGTCGTTGTCGCTCAGCAGGTAGACCGTCCCCTGGCCGACGGTAGGGAAACGGTCGCCGAAGGCGTCGCAGCAGCGCGTGACCCGGTCGAGGGCGGCGGTCAGGGCGGGATCGGCAGTCATGGGCTAGAGGTCCTCTACAGCCGGGTGGCCGGTGCGCCACGTCCATTCGACATCGTTCATGAAGCGCATCGGCCAGCCTTCGGGCGGGGCCTCCCATTCGGTGAAGTTCAGCACCAGGTCGGCGAACTGTTCCCCGGCGGCGCGGCTGGGGCTGCGCAGCAGTGCCTCGGCCATTTCGACCATGTTGTCCGGCTTGTCCGGGGCGCGGCGGAGTTCGGTCATCATCCACTTGTGGAAGGGGTAGAGCCTCCGGTTGTGCGCCAGGATCAGCCGCGCACCGAACAGCACCAGGTCGGCGGCGGCGTGGGCCATCAGGTAGGGGTCGCCGCGTTTTTCCGCCTCGCCGATGAACCAGCGCATGGCCTGGACCTGGGCATGAAAGCTCTGGATTTTGCGCTGGCGCTCGGCTTCGGGGTAAGTCGTGATCTGCGCGAGCAGGTCCGGCAGGCCGGGCAGGCGCGAATAGGCGATGATCGCGCCGCTGAAGGCTGAGCGCGCCGGTTCGCTGCCGTGATCGGCGACCTCGTGCAAAAAGCCCTGGCTGATGATCTTGCCATCCACATAGCCGCCGGGATAATCGGTCAGGTCGAAGCTGACCCAGGTGAACTCGTTGATCGCTTGGCGGCGCGCGTATTCTTCGTCGGTGGCGATGAGCATGAAGTCTACGTCGGAGTCTTCTCTGGCCAGCCCTTTGGCGACTGACCCGGCGATCAGCATCGCCGGAAAGGCCGGGTCATCCTGAAATAAGGCGGTCAGTTTTTCAATTGCGCGTTGGTGATTGTCGTGCACGGCATCCTTCTTTGCGGGGCGAGAATATCACGGAACCTGCCGCACAAGTATACCCGCAGATCGAGGCGAGGGCTTGCCTGATCGGCGGCGGGGCAGGCTGAGCGCCCCAATGGATGGTTTCGGTGGGCGCGCGTTGCCATCCGGCCTCACCCCGCACGGCCACAACCGGGCCGCGTGGGGGTGAGGCCAGGCATTCGTTCCGCCCAACTCCGATCGAATGGTCAACGTGCATCAGGGCGCAGGCGATGCTTCGGGCATGGTCTCACTTGCCCGATCCCAGCGTCAGGCCCTGGATGAAATAGCGTTGCAGGAAGATGAACACCAGGATGGTCGGCAGAGTCGCCAGCAGCGCGCCCGCCGTGATCAGCGGCCAATCGGTCACATACTGGCCCTGGAGCGTGGCCAGCCCTGCCGTCACCGGGCGCAGCGAATCCGACTGGAGCAGGATCAGCGCCCACAGGAAGTCGTTGAAGACCCAGGTGAATTCGAGCGTGGCCAGGGCAGCCAGCGAGGGCAGGCTGAGCGGCAGCATGATCTGGTAGTAGATGCGGAACTCGCCGCAGCCATCCACCCGCGCCGCGTCGAGAATCTCGCCGGGCACCGTGCGCATAAAGTTGCGCATCACAAAGGTGCAGAAGCCCAGTTGGAAAGCGGTGTGGATCAGGATCAGCGCGCCATAGGTATCGTACAGGCCCAGCCAGTTGGTCAGCCGGAAGACGGGCAGCAGCAGAATCTGGAACGGCAGCATGGTCCCCGCCACGTAGGTGAAGTAGATCAACAGGTTGCCCCGGAACTTGAAGCGCGCCAGCGCATAGGCGCTGAGCGACGACAGGAACAACATGGCGATCAGCGAGGGGATGGTGATGATGAAGCTGTTGAGCAGGTACTGCCGGATGCGCGCCTGAGTCCATGCCTGGGTGAACTTGTCGAGCGAGAACACCTGGGGGATGCTCCAGAAGCCGTGCACGGTGATGTCGTCCATCGTGCGGAAGGAAGTGAGCAGCGTGGCGAAGTTCGGCAGCAGCCAGGTGAGCGTGAACATGGTCAGCAGCACGAACTTGGCGATCTCGTTGGTGCGGTTGCGGGGGCGTACCGGCCCGGCCAGTTGGCGCTCGCGCGCCTGAATTGAGGTGGTCATAGCGCTGCTCCTAATACTCCAATTCGTCCTTCAAGGTACGCCACAGGTAAAGGCCCACAAAAAAGATGCTGATGGTGAACAGCACAACCGCAATGGCCGCGCCGAACCCCATCCGGTAATTGTTGAAGGCCTCAATATACATATAGTTCGCCAGTACCTGGGTGCCCTGGTGACCGCGCGTCATGACCTGCACCAGGTCGAATGAGCGCAGCGAGTCGATCACCGAAATGATGAACACAATGGTGGTGACGGGGGCCAGCAGCGGGAAGATCACGTGGCGGAACAACTGCCAGCGGTTGGCCCCATCGACCAGCCCGGCATCGATCAGGGTGGGGTCGATGTTCTTCAGCCCGGCCAGGTAGAGCACCATCACATAGCCGACCTGCCGCCAGGTCGCCGCCGCGATGATGCAGTAAATGGCGATGTCGCGGTCGGCCAGCCAGCCGGGCGGGTTGCTGACCAGGCTGGTTTGGGTGAGCAGCGAGTTGATCAGGCCCTTGGCGGGGTGATAGACCCAGGCCCACACCAGCGCGATCACCGGCCAAGAGAGCACCAGCGGCGAGTAAAAGCTCACCTTGTACCAGCGCCCGCCGCGCATCTCGGTATTGAAGATCATGGCCAGCGCGAGACCCATCGTCGTCGGAATGGTGATGAAGATCAGCAGCCAGCGCACATTGTTGCCCATCGCCTCGTAGAAGGTGCGCTGCTTGAAGAGCGTCTCGAAGTTCTTGAACCCGATATAGGCAGGGGTGCTGACGCCGTTCCAGTTGGTCAGGCTGAGGTAGAACGAGGCGATGGTCGGGCCGATGACCCAGATCAGGTAGAGGATCAGCGGGGGACCCAGGAACAGGTAGGGGACCAGGCTGCGCGGGATGATCGGCGGGCGCTGGCTGCGGTCGATGCGCAGGCGGCGCACCGCCCGGTTGACCTCCGGCACCAGCAGCACCGCCTGGGCGATCAGCCCAAACAGCATGACCAGCACGACATTTGTGCCCCGGCCAATGTTGTCGCGGATGTAGTCGGCGACCTGGCCTTCCTGCACAAAGTAGAGGTTGTAATAGTAGTAGAGCGCGACCAGGCCCACCACCGCAGCCAGGGCCGAGGCGAGGCCGCTCCGGTGATGGTTCAGCAGCCCCCAAACACCCAACCCTCCGGCGATCAGCCCGGCGAGGGGGATGAGCACGATTTCCCTGGTGCCAAAGTTTTCCAGCGTCCCGCCGGTCAGCACGTCGGACATGATGCGCGCGCCGTTATACTTGGCTTCGGTCCACAGCCAGGGCATATAGAGGAATGCCACGATGATGACGACGGCAAAAATGAGCGTCAGGAAATTGGCGCTCGCAAAATCCAGCGGCTCGCGCAGGTCGCGGGCGTGTCCCTTGCTGGAAGGCTGCGCCGTTGGGGTCAGCGTTGCCATATCGTTCTCCTTGCGGGTGATGGTCGGGCGGTGAGAGTGGGCACGGCCAGCCCAGGCGGGCCAGCCGTGCCTGAGGGATCAGACGCAGCCGCGCGGTTGTGCCGCGCCGATGCGCGTGTTACTCCACCCCTTCTTCCAGGATGCGCAGACGCTCGGCTTCCAGGTCGGCCAGGATGCTGTCGATCTGGGTTGGATCGCTCCAGAAGCGGCTGAAGCCTTCCATACCGGCCTCGGCCATGGCCGGGGTGGTGTCGCGGTCATAGAACTGCGCCACGTAGTCGGCCCCCTGGATCAGGGCGATACCCTTCTGGGTCGCGGGCGAAGCCTGGGAGATATCGACATCGGTACGGGTGGGCAGGCGGCCCAATTCGTCGAAGGCCATCTGCTGAACTTCCTGCGAGCCGAGGAAGGCCAGGAACTCCTTGCCACCGGCCAGGTTGCGGGCATTGGCCGCCATGAAGAAGCCATCGGTCGGGGCATCTTCGCCGATCGGGACATCGGGGTTGATGACCGGGAAGCGGAAGAAGTCGAGATCGCCTTCCAGCTCATCCGGGTACGAGTCCACGATGAACTGGCCCATCAGGTACATGGCGGCTTCTTCCTGCACCATGAAGTCTACGGCTTCCTGCCAGGCATAGGCTGCCGGGTCGGGGATGAAGCAGTTGTGCTCGAAGAGCTGGATCCAGGTGGTGAAGACCGCCTTCACGCGCTCGTCGGTGTAGGATTCCTTGAGCAGCATCAGGTCGATGTGGAATTCCGGCCCGTTGAGGCGCATGTTGATATAGTCGAACCAGGCGGCCAGAGTCCAGGGATAGCGCGAGCCGATGGTGATCGGGGCGACGCCGATGGCGTTCAGCGCGGCGCACGCGCCCAGGAATTCATCCCAGGTTTCGGGCACTTTGGTGATGCCGGCCTTCTCGAACAGCGAGGGCCGATAGTAGACCGCCCACCAGTAGTAGGAAGTGGGCAGGAAGTACTGCTTGCCCTCGACCGACGCCAAAGCCAGGAAGCCGGGCGCGTAGGCCTCATTGAAGCCTGCCGATTCGAAGACATCGGAGATGTCCGCGATCAGGCCGCGATCAATGAAGAAGCGCGCGCGGTTGCCCGCGAACCAGGTCAGCACATCCGGGGCAGGGGAGGCGGTCAGATAGGCGCGCAGGGCCTGCTTGAAGTCCTCGTGCGCGATGATCGAGTGCTCGACGGGCATGAGCGGATTGGCTTCGTTCCACATGCCGACGATCTTCTCGTCGAAGGCGCGCGGCACGGGGTCGCCATTGTACGAGTTATAAGTGATATACGACGGCCCTTGCGCGGCGGTCAGGCCCATCGGGATGGCGAAGGCCACGACCAGCACCAGGGTGAGCAAAACGGTGAATTTCTTAAAGGTAGACACGGTGTATTCTCCTACTGGCTAACGTGCATTATGTCACGGTCGAACTGCGCCAGCGCCGCCGGTGAAGGCGGGCTGAGCACCTTGCGCGAGCATCACATCACATCGGTTTGGGCCAGGACTGCTCCTTTCTGCACAGGTGCACACGGCACGGACAAAACTCTTCGCGGGCGAAGGAATCGGCCTAATCAGGCGGTGGCCCGGACGACTGGCGCACGACCAGGTAAGTCGGCATCAACAGCGGCGCGGGCGATCCGCCCCGCAGCACGTCGAACAGCATGGCGGCAGCCGTGTGCCCCAACTGAGCGGCGCGCTGATCGATGGTGGTGAGCGGCGGCGCGAACAGGGCCGCGTTCGGGATGTCGTCGTAGCCGACGACGGTCAGGTTATCGGGCACGGTGCGGCCCAGCGCGCGCGCCGTCTGGATGGCCCCCAGCGCCATCCGGTCGTTGAGGCATACCAGCGCGGTCAGCTCCGGGTGCGCGGTGAGCAGTTCGGCGGCGCAAGATTCGCCGCTGGGGATCGACCAGTCGCCATAGGCGATGGGCATCGCGCCCAGGTCGAGTCCGGCGGCATGGGCGGCGGTGCGCAGGCCCTCCATGCGGCGCGGGATCGAAAAATGCATGTGTTCCGGCACGGCGATGATCCCGATGCGGCGGTGCCCCAGGCTCAGCACATGGGCCATGAGCTGGGTGCCGCCGGAGACATCATCGCTGATGATGTGGTAGGCGCTGGGATGGTAACCGATGGCGACGGCAGGGATGCCACGCTCGTGAATGGGCTGGAGCGCCGAGGCGAGCGGGTAGCTGTCGATGCCGATGGCCCCATCGAGGTAGCCGCTGCGCACCAGGGCGAGATAGTTCTCGTCTGCGCCGTGCGCCGAAAGGCGCGGCGTGCTGAGCAGCAGGTTGTAGCCGTGCTCGGTGCATTCGGCCTCGATGCCGTGCAGGATGTTCATGGTGAGCGGGTCGGAGAAGATGGCCTCGAAGACGTAGGGGAAGATCACCGCGATGATGCGCGTCTTGCCGGCGGCCAGGGCGCGCGCGGCCAGGTTGGGCACATAGCCCAGTTCCTTGACGGCGCGCATGACTTTGTCGCGGGTTTGGGCCGTGAAGTAGGGCGTGTTGGAGAGCACCTTCGAGACGGTGGCAGTGGACACGCCCGCGCGCTTGGCGACATCTTCCAGGGTAGGCACTTTAGCTCACCAAAAAACACTAGTAAACAGGTAAAATTGGACAGGCGGCAATAGTTAACCGCTTAACGGTACCGGCCAAAAAAGCGCTAACGGCGATGTTAGCGGTACAGGCGGCGTAGTTAAGCCCTTAACTATAGAATATGAGCATTTGGGGCCGGTGTCAAGGGGTCCCGTTTGCCCTGGCCGCCCGACTGCGCCACGACGCGGGATCGCAGCCGGAACCGGGGGCAGGACTATGGTCCCGGTGATATATCGAATTACAACAACCTATATTACAATAAGGACATACTGGATGGGGCAGTATGGGGGTGAGCATCATGGAATCACGACGCGCTGACCCGATTCGCCTGATTGCGCTGCGGCTGCGGCAGGACGAACTGCGCAACCTGACCCAGCTTCCCGGCGTGAACGAGGCGTTCCGGGTGACGATTCAATACGCGTCCGGCGAATATGCCAACCAGGCGGCGACTCTCACGCGGGGGCATGGGGGGACATGCACGCTGCGGGTGTTCTATGACAAGCCGGGCAAAGAGGTCTACTTCGAGTATGCCATTCCAGAGGGACGCTTCCGCGCGCTGTTGACGGCGCTGCGCCGGGCACGGTTCGATTCACTGGATGATCAGCCGGATGTGCCGTATGTGGATGTCGATCTGTGGCTGGTGGAGCGGGCGTCGGGCAGTTTTTATCACGACGTGGTGCTCTCGCCGGGCAGCGCGCGCGGCTTCTACCGCGAGCTGATCCTGGCCCTGCGCGAACACTTGCCCGAAGCGCTGCGCCAGGTGCCGCTGTAGCGGCTCAGCACAGCGGGCCGGGCTTAGCGATCCGGGGAGGGGGGCGGAGTCTCATCGCAGGCGGGGTGCGCGGCCGAGCCGCCGCGCTCCTTCAGCCGGGCCTGCCACAGGTCCGCCAGGAATTCCTCCACCGTTCGATCGTCTTCCTCGTGGTACCACTCTTCATGATCGGACCATTCACCGCAGCCATGCACGGGGGTGCACTGGGTGAGCGGCCATGCCTTGCCGCATTCCGGGCAGACTCCGCGCGTCTCGAAGACATTCCATTTGTGGCCGCAGGTGCACATCCACTGGGCGCTGAGGGTAGGCCGCCAATCGCAGCGTGGACACGCAAAGTACATGGTCAAATCCTCCTGGATAGGATGCGCGAGACAATGCGACCAACTCAGTGAAGATAGTGTAAACGCACGCGCAATGTCTTAATGGTTGCTTATGGGTATTATACATCCATCCCGCGGTTGTGTCATCCCCCCATTTGTGAAAGTTGGGTGCATTTCACGAAAGTTCACGGTTCGGTGGTCAGGATGATTGACCGGGCGCTTTGGTCCTTGCCCCCGGTCTTGCCGTCAGGGTGAGGGCTAGACGCTACATCGTGATCCAAACTGAAATTCCCCCTTCGAAGTTCGCCTCGCTTTCGCCCCGAAAAACCAATGTGACATCTTTTTTCTTTTGGTAAGCAGTTTATTGCACACCCCCTGGTAAATTGGGGTCATCGTAAGCACGAACGCACTTTTTGAAACTCACCTGAGGGAGATACGACCATGAAACACACGCTTTTTGCACTCGCTTCCTGGCTGACCGATCCGCGTCACATCGCCGCCGTCATTCTGCTGATCATGCTGGTGGTTGCGCTGACCGCCGCTATCCTGCCGACCGATGTCGCCATCGCCGGGGAAATTACCTCCGGGAGCTAGGAAGTGGTCCATCTTCGTACTGCCGGTATCAGCATCGTAACCAACAAGGAGCGTCCCTGATGGCAATGGTAGATCGTACCCCGGTCATGGATGTTGCCCCCTGGCCGAACGGTTATGGGTTCGAGGGCAGCCGCTCCTGGTGGGAATATGTGATGGACCAGGACGAAAAGCAGCGCCTGGATAACCTGATGGGTGTGGCCTTATTGAACACGGAGGTTTGCGAGCGGCTCGTGCGCCAGCGAGATGCCGCCCTGCTGAATGCCTTCGGAATTTCGCCCGAAACCCAGGCATGGCTGCGACGGTTGCAGGCGGGTTCCCTGGTGGAACTGGCCCAGGCAATCACAGCGCATCATCAACCGGACGTGGAAGTTATTAGCGCCTGAGAGCGCAGGAGAGACAATTGACGCGCTCGCTGGTCGGACCGAGGGCCTGGCGCTGATCCAGGCCCACAATGGTTAGGCGGGGAAATAGCGGGGAACGACATAGGCTGCTGGCACCTAGCGGGGGTAGGTATGATCAACAAGGTCATCATGGTGGTGGATGATGAGAGTGAGATGCTCCACATGCTGCACCTGGCCCTGGAAAGCCAGGGCTACCTTGTCATGCGCGTAGAAGACCCGATGCGCGCCCTGCACATCACCCAATCGCTGACTCCTAACCTGTTTATTCTCGATATCCTGATGCCGGAGATGGACGGCTATGAACTGTGCCGCCGTCTGCGTCAGCAGGCCAACACCGCCCGCACCCCGGTGATCATGTACTCGGTGCTCGATTCGCCCCAGAGCCGCTCCAAAGCCTTCGATATGGGCGCGACCGATTACCTGCACAAGCAACAGACGGTCACCGCGCTCATCGCCAAAGTTAACACGCTGATCAGCATGTCGAACGGCAGCAACGGCAGTGGGAGCGGGCTGCTGCCCCACATGTAAACCGGGCCGATTCCCGCTCAGCCACCCGACATGTCAAAACGCCGCGTTCAGCGGCGTGTTTGACTCGTGCATTCGATGCATTCCCTTGCGACGCGGGCTAACGCTCGCGCGCGTGTTCTGTTCCCGGCGCTCTCATCGCGCGCTCATTGCGCCCGCTCATTGCGGCTGAGTCTGCTCACACTCTGTGGCGTCGGGCTGGTATGTGAACCAGACAGGTGCTACGTCCATACCCGCCACACCAGGAACACACTGGCGTCCATCGGGGGAATTGACGCAGAGCTGCTCGGCAGCCTGATCGAGCGTGATGCGATCGTCCCCTTCTTCGTGCAGGGTGTAGGTACCCTCGATGTCCACGCCGTTGCCCGCCACGGTCATCGTCTGGACGAATGTCCCATGCTGATCGTCCGAGGGCGTATAGACCATACTCCACTTGATGCCGCCGATATCGGTCGCCTCTACCGCGAACGGCTGGGCGAAATCGCAGACTGTCCCGGTAATGGAGAGGGCCGTGCCCATACGCGCCTGCCAGGTTTTGATTTTCCAGTCCTGCAGCGGAAACGGGTATTTCCCCAGGCGATAGGTAAAACCGCTCACGGCGTCCAGCAGCGGCGACGATGCTCCCAATGGGAAGCTCACGATCATGGTTGGTCCCACATAGACCGTGTTCTGCCCGTTCAAAGTGGTCAGTTCGACGAATCGCAAGGTGACGATGACGTTGTACTCCATGTCAAGCGGCTTTGCCGAGTCGGGGATTTGCTCCGTTTGCGGGCGTCCGGCCACGCGGGTTTGCAGCTTCCCCCCGCTGTCCGTCGTGCGAACGATTCGGTCGGCAGAGGGTTCCCCGCTGAAGCCCACCCGGTCGGTATTGGTGGTGATGTTTACGGCAAGCTCGCCACCCGGCACCGGGCCATCTGGGGGAAAATTGACATTGGGCCCAAGCTGCTTATAGGCGAAATAAACCACACACCGCGAGCGCAGATCGCCGCCCGGCAGAAGTTTGCTGGAATAATTGAGCGTGAGATCGAGATCGACTGTTTCGCCCCAGTTGCCGGTCTGCCTGGTGCGTACCAGCGTGGCGGGCGAGCTCGAAATTTGGAGCCAGTACCCGGCCATTTGCAACGCCAGCAGATAGGTGGGCGGCAGGACATTGGCGATCTGCTCCCCTTTTCCAACCGCCGAAACCATCTGAGCATCCGTCATGGGGATCGAAGGCGACAGCCGACTGATGGTCGTCTTGACGGCGTTGGAGAATCCGCGCGGATTGTCGCGCATTTGAGAGAGCGCAAAGGACAGCCATGTCGCCGCGACCCCTGGCGAGCCTAGCTCACACGTGCTCGCCAGGCTGGCCTGCATGGGTGCGCTGCGCCTGGCGCTGCTGGTGTAATGTGCGAGCACCACCCCGAAGCCTCCGAAACCGGCTTCAGGGAGCGTGTAGCTTGTCTCTGCTCCCTGTGCCGCATACGCCACCAGTCCACGCAGCAGGGTCCAACCCACCAACAGCATCGTGGGGGGATCGACCACCAAATCGTCCGGTACGGCGGCACTATCCAGCGGGTCAGTTCCCGCTCGCCGCATCCGCTCGATCACAAAGCTGGCGAACAGCCGCGCCTGGGGATCGTCGCTGGCAGCGCCCGCGCGCAGATCATCCAGCAGCAGCGCTCCCAAGTCCACATCGTCCCCGGTCGCCGAGGTCAACATCCGCCCATAATCTGTCAGCGTAAGCCCGCTGCCGGGGACTCCTGGGCTGGTGTACCAGACTTCCCAATAGGAGGGGCCGATCGGGTCGTCGGGGATTCCCCCTGACTGCTGCACACCTTCGCCGAGAACGGGAATGTCGAGCGCGTCATACAGCCCCAGCCAGGCCGCCACCGGTTCCTCGCTCTGATCTATCGCGTCGGCGAACGCGGCAGCCTGTACCTCAGGTGAACCCTCAGGAAGGGTCATCGGGGCAGGCGGCGCTGGAATCTGGGGCATGGGCGGACCCTCTTGGGCATAAGTGCGCGAAGGGCCGGACAAAAAAGCAGCTTCGCCGAGCAGCGAGAAGCACAGCGCCAGGATCATGAGGGAAGCAAACAGCCGCGAAAAGCGGCTGTGAGCGTTCGACCTGCGTGGGATTTTGCGCAAGAGCGCTTCACTGTCATCCATGGGGCGTTTATCCTCATCATAATCGATCTCTGTCATCATATTACGATTATAAAAATAATATCTATTTTGCCAATGTCAATAGTACAAAGGGGTGTACCCAGGGCAAACGCATCAAAAAAACTGTTTCGACTGAAGCGCATCGCTTGCCCCTGATGCACTGTGGCGATGTGATCGGATATGAGGGCGGCGAAGGGCTGGCCTCACCCCCGCGCGGCCAAAACCGGGCCGCTTC
>DAOUFU010000117.1:0-1916 GCA_034429275.1 Anaerolineae bacterium
TTGAACTTTCGTGAGATGCGCCCGACTGCCAGCGAAAAGAGCAACGAGCGGCGATGGTTTTGCGTATAGTAATCCGTTCTAGCGACTTGCAAGTTCAATGTTACAATCAGTCGTCTGAGTTTGTTCCTCCCCCAGCCCACATTCGTTGAGAAGAGGACTTGACCATGTTCAGAACGCGAGGCAGAAAGATCGTCCGCGATGTACTGGCCCGAAAGGGGCGAACTGCCCTGGTGTCGCTGGCCATTTTCATCGGTGTCACCGGTACCATCGCGATGTTTTCGATGAGCGACATTCTGATCACCCGGCTCAAGGCGGATGTCAAGCCGGAAGAACTGTCGATGGTGCAGGTTTCGGTCGTGCAGAAAGAAGGCAGCGAACCCGATAACCTGGCCTATGCGCAGGCTTTGAGCGATTATCCCGGCGTGACCGCGCTTCAGATCGGCTACGAAGAGTACCCCGTGTCGTTCAAGGCGAGCGAAGACCAGGCTAAGTTTGAAGATGGCTATGTCCAGAGCTACCTGGTGCTCAACGACGAGGGCACGGCGCTGCTCAACGCGCCGTTTGAGGCCGAGCCTACCATCGAGCCGTTCCGGCTGCTGGAAGGGGGGCGGTGGCCGGAAGTCGGCGCGAACGAGGTCGCCATCGAGCGGCGCACTGCCGACAAATATGGCCTGAAGGTGGGCGACCAGATATACATTCGCATCCTCAGCCCTTCGCGCATTGCCGAGCGCAACGGCGCAGCAGGTACTGTCGAGGCCTGGACGATTTCGGGCATCGTGTTCGATCCCTATGCGTTCGCGCCTAATGTCTCGATTTATCCCCGTTTTGAAGACGGGCAGTACATGATCGGACTGACCGGCCTGAACGATTTCTGGTTCCGGTTCACCGATTACGCGGTGGCCGAGCACCAGGCTGATGGCCTCGTGGAGTATATCGCGCGCAATACCGCCTATTCCCCAGCCTTTGTCGAGAGCCAGGACCCCGCCGAGAACCAGCTCGTCACCAATGCGGAATTATTCGCCAACCTGATGAGCATCCTGGCGCTGATCTCGCTGGTGGTCACCGGCTTTTTGGTGGTGAATGTGATCTCGTCCATCGTCACCGAGCAGAAGCGGCAGATCGGCGTCATGAAATCGCTCGGCGCGACACGCTTTGACAACTTCCTGATCTATTCCGGCATCGCCTTTGCCTATGGGGTGATCGGCGTGATTCCGGGTGTAATCCTGGGCATTCCGGCGGGTTACGGGGCCGCGAAAGCCCTGGCCCCACAGCTCAATACCATCGTGGAGGGGTTCCAGGTCTCGCCGCCGTCGATTATCCTGGGCGTGATCGTCGGGCTGATCGTGCCGGTGGTCGCCTCGCTGCTGCCCGTCTTCAACGGCACGCGGGTCAAGATTCTCGATGCCATGACCGATCTGGGGATCGGCGGCTCGTATGGCTCCGGCGTGCTGGCCCGGATCATCGGGGTGCTGCCGCTGCCGGTCACGGTGCGGCAGGGCCTGAGCAATGTCAGCGTGAAAAAAGGCCGCCTGGTCTTCACCGTGCTCACTCTGGCGATTGCGGTCGGCGCGTTTATGGGGATTTTTGCGCTGTTTGAATCGCTCACCAGCGGCATCAACCTGTTCTTTGATAGCTGGAACATCGACTTCGGCATCTTCCCATCCGAACCGCGCGATCCGCAGCAGATGATCAGTGTGCTGGAGAGCAGCTACGGCGACCAGATCAAAAGCATCCAGCCGGGCTTCATGCAGCAGATCGAGTTCGAGGGATATACGCCCCGCGTGACGACCGGTGGCCCGCCCGGCATCTTTGCCTATGGGTATGACATCACGGCGGAAGACCCCGCTTTCCTGTTCACGCTTTCGAAGGGCGAAAAGCTGACGGCAGAGAACGCCGCAGACGGCATCGTGCTGTCG
>DAOUFU010000118.1:0-2490 GCA_034429275.1 Anaerolineae bacterium
TGGCGCTGCTGCTGGGCCTGTTCTCCGCCGTTTTGCCGGCGCGCAATGCCGCCAGGCTGGATATCATCCGCGCGCTGCAATACGAATAGCCGATCGAAGGTTGCTGAGCCGGGCGACTGACCGGCTTCGCGAGCGATCGTGCCAGGGTGACGGCACGATCGCTCGCTGCGTTTGCGGGTAGAACGTGCGTTCTGATAAAATCCTGTCAGGCGATGGGGAGAACTCGACAAGGAGATAAACGATGGTCTATTTTGGCATGGTGGGCAAGCTCCACACCGCACCGCAAGATCGCGAGACCCTGGCAGGCATCCTGACTCAGGCCGCCGTCCTGATGAACGAGGTTCCGGGCTGCCGTCTGTATGTGGTCTCCCGCGATGCGGCGGATGAGGGCGCGCTGTGGGTCATGGAACTGTGGGAGTCCCAGGAGGCACACGACCAATCGCTGACCCAGCCCGCCGTGCGCGCGCTGATTGCCCAGGCGATGCCGCTGCTCACGGGCGCGCCCGAAGGGGCCAGCCTGATCCCTGTCGGTGGGAAGGGGTTATAATCTCTATTCGACCCATTTCCCAGGAAAGGAACGGACCATGAGCAAAGGCAAAGTCGTGCATTACACTGAGGTTCCGGCCCAGGTTTATGGCGAGACCGCGCCGGGCACGTCGATTCGCTGGCTGATCGACGACGATCACGATGGCGCGCCGGTCTATGCGCTGCGCATGATCGAGATTGCGCCGGGCGGCCATACGCCCCGCCATTCGCACCCTTATGAGCACGAGAATTTTGTCGTCGAGGGCGAAGGGCGCGTGCTCATGGACGGCGAGTGGCACGCCCTCCGGCCCGGCGACGTGGTGCTGGTGCCGGGCGATATGGAGCACTGCTACGAAAACACCGGCGAATCGGTGTTCAAGTTCCTGTGCGGCATCCCGGTCAAGCGCCTGTTACCGGGTGCATAAAACCGCCGGGCGCACGATCGCGCGGCCAGCCTGTGAACCTCAGCCGATGAAGGACAAAACCATGAACAAACGTGACGTGATGCTCAGCCTGCTGGACGACGGAGCACAGACCCCTTATATACCCGCCGCGTTTTTCCTGCATTTTCCGCCCGGCTTTCAGGAAGGCCCGGCGGCTGTCGAGAAACACCTGGAATTCTTCCGCTACACTGGCATGGATTTTGTCAAAATCCAGTACGAACGCCCCTTCCCGCCGATACCGTCCATCCAGCGACCGGAAGACTGGGCTACCATGCCGTTTTATGGCCGGGACTTCTATGAAGGCCAGTTGAAGGTGATCGAAGGGCTGGTTGCCGCCGCTAAACACGAGGCGGTGGTCGTGGTGACGCTCTACTCGCCGTATATGTGCGCGGGGCACACCACCAGCGACGCGCTGCTGACCGGGCATCTCCAGCAGGACCCGGAACAGGTCAGGCGTGGTATGGAGATCATCACCGAGAGCCTGCAGGTGTTTGTGCGGGAATGTATCGCGCTGGGCGTGGACGGTTTCTATCACTCCACCCAGGGCGGTGAGCGCCGCTTCGCCGACCCGCGCATCTTCGAGCAGTATATCAAGCCCTACGACCGTGTGCTGGCCGACGAGGTCAACCACCGCTGCGCGTTCAATATCCTGCATGTGTGCGATTACCTGCGCGATTATGACGACTTTGCGCCTATCCTGGACTACCCTGGCGACGTCGTGAACTGCCCACTGACTGTCGGGGATCGGCATCTGACCCCTGCGGAAGCGGCACAGTTGTTCAACCGCCCGTATATGGGCGGCTTGGAGCGAAAGGGCGTACTCGCTACCGGGACACCCGACCAGGTCCGGCAGGCGGCGGAAGCGGTGCTGCGGCAAGCGCCGGAGCGGTTTGTCCTGGCGGCGGACTGCACCGTGCCGAACGACACGCCGTGGGAAAACCTCCGCGCGGCGGTGGAGACGGCCCACCACTACCGAAAGGGCTGATCTCGCCATACACCCCCTGGCCAACTCGTGTTATGATCCCGGCCCTGGTCAACGGCGAACAGAGGGCAGAGGGAATGCAAGTCGAACGAACAGACGCGAGGCCAGGGGGACGTATACACTACAAGCTGCATGGGGCGGCCCTCGTCTTTTTTGGCCTGACGGCTTTCATCACGCTCTATCCGCAGATTTTCCACAGTGGCGCGCAGGGGGCCGGTTATGACTGGTTCTTTCCCCACTGGGCCTTCTGGTGGGTGCGGCACGCCCTCTCAACCGATGGGTTGGACCTCTACCACAGCAATTTTGTGATGTTCCCCTACACCACCAACTATGCTTACAATGTGCTGACCCTGTTCTGGTTCCCGGTGTGGGCGGTGCTCGAACCGCTGATCGGCACGCTGGACGCGGTCACGGTGATTATTTTCGCCGGGTGTGTCCTCAACGGCTACCTGTTCTTCGTCTTCTTGCGCGGCGAGTCGGTGGTCGCTGGCCCGGCGCTGATCGGCGGGCTGGCGCTGCAAATCTTCCCCATCGTGCGCT
>DAOUFU010000119.1:0-6605 GCA_034429275.1 Anaerolineae bacterium
CCGAAACTTTTCGGAGTGGGGGCGAAGCGGCCCGTTTTTGGCCGCGCGGGGGTGAGGCCGGATCGCCCGTCCAGCGTGTGCTCGGTTTGTCAAGTGGTTGCCTGTCAACTTTTGCTCACACCCGACACAAGAAGGGGGTAATTGCATCAAAACACGTGCCGCGCAACCTCACGCCCTGAAAATGAAATGCGCCCCACAAAAAGGGGCGAGATCGTCTCTCGCCCCCTCGGTGATGTGTTTGAGCGGGTGCAGTGCGCCCACCGACTCCATCAGGACCTACTACATCAGGAACATCGGCATACCGAAGACGTGACGCACCTTCGGCTTGTACTGGCCCACGTCGTACAGTTCGGCCACGTTCACGCGCTTGACGCCCTGCATGATCGTATTCATGTTGATGTCGGTGTACAGGCCGCGCTGAAGCGCTACCATCCGCCCGAAGCGGTGCTGCTCGACCAGCGACATCGCCATCTGCGCATAGTTGGCGGCCACCATCAGATCAAGCGAGTCGGGCGCGCCGGAGCGCATCAGGTAGGCCACCTGCTGATAGATGATATTCTCGCCGGTGAGTTCTTTGAGCACTTCGCCCACCACCAGGCCGATGCCGCCCAGCTTCTTGTGGCCGTAGGCGTCGGCCTCGCCGGTCTGGATGATCTCGCCCTCGACCAGGCGCGCGCCTTCCGAGACGGTGATCATGGCGTAGTTGCTGGGGTTGTTGCGCTTGTCTTCGAGGATGAGTTCGGCCAGGCGCTTGGGGTCGAAGGGCACCTCGGAGATAATGGCGCGATCCACATCGGCCAGGTAAGCGGCGATCAGCGAGGTCTCGCCGGAGTTGCGCCCGAACAGTTCGACGACGGCGATACGCTCGTGCGAGCCGGTGCTGGTGCGCAGATTGTGGATGAACTCTACCGAGCGGGTGACCGCCGTGCTGAAACCGATGCAGTAGTCGGTGCCGTACACGTCGTTATCCATCGTCTTGGGGATGGCCACGACCTTGACGCCTTCGCGGTGCATGCGCTCGCCGTAGCTCAGCGTGTCATCACCGCCGATGGGGATCAGCACGTCGATGCCGAGCGTCTCCAGCACGTTCAGGACATGGGCTGTGTAATCCCCCACATCGCGGCCATGCTTGTCTTTGTGCTGGGGCACGGTGATGCCCTTCAGGTGCTCAGGCACGCGATCTGGCAACACGTTGCCAGGATTGGTGCGCGAGGTGTGCAGGAAGGTCCCACCCGTGCGGTCCACAGTACGCACGCGGTTTTTATCGAGCGGGATGATCCATTTCTCTTTTTCTTTTTCGGATGCGTCCGGGTTATAGTCGAGCAGCCCGGCCCACCCACGCCGGATACCAAACACCTCGTGCCCGGCATCGACCGCGCGGTAAACGATTTGCTTAATGCACGGGTTCAGGCCCGGAACATCGCCACCACCCGTCAAAACACCAATCCGCAGCATTCTAACCTCCTCATAATCGAGCGTTGTTGTAATGAGTCTGTAACTTGTAATGGGTCACTGTTTGTGAGGCCAGAGCCATTATACCACCCGATTGGGGCTGTGGTGCTGACATTCGTCACGATTTCATCATCAAAACTGACAAATCAGCCCGCCGACAGTCTCATTTCAGCGTTTTCCCTTGACGGTGAAATCGAGGGTGAGCTTCGACTCGCCGTTGACCTCAAAGCTCAGCGCGTAATTGCCGGGCAGCCAGCCCTCGGTGGGCGGGACCAGTGCGAAGGTCAGCAGGCCGTTGGCAGCTTCGACCTGTTCGCTGGCGATCTCAAAAGCGGCATGATCGGCCCCGACATCGACCGCGCGCCAGACGGCGCGGATGCGCGCGCCATCGTCAGCGTGGCGCAGAGTCACGCGGGCGTAGAAGGTTTCGTCGCGCTCGAAGCTGCGCGTACCTTCGGTCCCTGCCGGGTCTCGGAACAGGCGCGCGCCTTCCAGCCGGGTCTGGCTGATGGTGATGCTGCACGCCAGGGCCGCCATCAGCAGCAGGGCCAGTGCCAGCACGGGGCGAGTGGATCGGAGCATGGGGCTTCCTCACAGGCCGCGATGATGGATGATCGATCAGCCCAAAGCATACCCCGAAACGCGCGTTTTGGGGTGGGGCAAGTGCGCGACCAGGCCCATTTGCTCACCTGCGCCGGTCCAGCGTTGCCCTGGCGTATCGATCCCGCCCGTGACTCGTCCGCGCGGCGTGGTATGATCGGGCGTGGTTTGGCGGCGGCGCATCAAGGAAGGGTGGCGCATGGTCCAGGTTCAACGCGGCATGGGGCCGGTGTGGCGAATAGTGGTGCTGTGGGCGCTGTGTACGGCGGTGCTGATGGCAGGCTGGGGCGCATCCCCTGCCCGCGCACAGAGTGCGTGTGATGGCCTGGTGACCCCTCAACTGACGGCGGGCGGCGCGGCGCGCGTGATTACCAGCTATGGGCTGAGCCTCAAAGACCAGGCCGCGACCGGAGCCGCCGGGGCCAAAGAACTGGGCGTGCTGCCCTATGGCAGCGTGGTCAGTGTGCAGGACGGCTACCGCTGCAATTTTGGATATGTGTGGTGGCAGGTGCGCACCGCCGATGGCACGGTCGGATGGGCGGCGGAAGGGGCCAACGCCGGGTCGTACTACCTGGAGCCGGTGGAAGTGGGCATGTACAGCTACCGGCGCGAGGCAGACGGCGCGCAGATCGTGCAGTACTGGGTGACGCCGGATGGCTCCGCCCGGCGCGGGACCGTGTTCCCGGTGGCCCCGGTCGTGGCCACGCCCGCCGACCTGTGGCAGCCGGTCGAGCTGGAGTGGCTCGGCAACCTGGTGCGCGACGCGATCAACGCCTGCCCGCAGCGCATGACGGGCGACTGGGCGGCGATTCAATCGGCGGAGCAGGCTGCCGCGCTGCCGCTGGCCCCCTACGAGTACGATTATTACCCCGCGCCCACCGGCGACCGCGTGCTGTTGGTGCGGCACCATCACCTGCTGGTGCCCCGGTGCAGCACGGTTGTCCCGGCGCGCGTGGGCACCAGCACGGTCAGCGTGCTGAGCGCGGACGGCTCCGAAGTGGTGCTGTTCCCCTTCCCGCAGCATGGCAGTGTGCCGGAATCGACCGACTGGTACACCGATGCCGAGCCGGATAACTGGCAGGTGCGGCTCTCCGAGGTGGTCTGGTCTCCAAACGGCAAATATATCGCGTTTGTGGCGGGCTATCGCTATTCGTGCAACCGCGAGGACTGCTACCGCTTTCACCTCTATGTGAGCAACCCGGAGAGCGGGCAGCTTTACGTCTTCGGCGATGCGCGGCGGGTCGGCTGGACCAACGGCGGCGAGGGCATCAACTTCTTCCGGCTGGTGCCCACCGGCGACGGCGGGCGTGTCGCCAGGCTGTTCACCGCGCGGCCCGATGGCTCGGCGCGCCAGGAAATCTGGCTGCCGGGTGGGGCCGAATATGTCTCCGGCGATGAAATCCCGCTCGATCTGCCCTGGGCGGATGGCGGCGGGCGAGTCATGGTGGGCAATTCGGGCTGGGGCGAGGTCATGCTGCTGAACGTGATCGACCGCTCGTTCACGCCGCCGGTAGTCGTGCCGGAGATGATGCCGCGCGTCAACCGGTTGGGCGTGCTGCTGATGCGCGGCGACCAGACCTACCTGTGGAGCACCATTCGCGGCGATTTTGTGCGGCAGGATGCGCGCCGGGGGAACTGGGAGCGGCTGCAAAGCTCGGTCGCGCCGACGGGAGTTGCGCCGGTGGCGCTGCGCGCCTTCCCGGATGGGCTGCACGCGCTGGTCGAGATGGCGGACGGCTCCGCTTACGTGTTGGACATGGTGGGCGATGCGCTGGTAGGGGTGAACTTTCCTGCACCGTGAGATTGGACCGGGCTGCACGGCGCATATTCGGCATATTCGCTGGCGGGCATGGTGGATGGCACATAATGCCCGTGTTAGTGTTGCCTTAGCTTCACACCTGACGGTTTCTGTAGTATACTATACGTAAGAGGGTTTTGCGCTGTACATGCCCGTTCATTGAAATTCCCCGCTGTACCTCGTTGTTCCCATCAGCACAAAACGACGTTTATTCGCCCCGTCATCCCGCCTATAGATGAACATTCTCGCCATGATGATCGATTCGCTACGGATGTTCATTCGACGTGCGCCTGTCTGGACAGGCGCTAGAGAGAGGGAAAAAGGCGATGAAAACGCGAATCGGGTTGTACCTGTTCCTTGCCATAGTCGTGGCTGCGCTGCTGCCGTTGGGAGCAGCGATCCTCACCGCGAAAGAGCCGCACTGGACCTGGGATGATCCCAACGCCCAGACCGATGGATGGTCCTGCAACCAGGCGGAATGGGTCGCCGAGGGATTTGTCGGCGGCGGGTTAGCCTGTATGCGGACACCGGATCACGATGGGTGGCGTGTCGAGCTGTATTACACTGGCGATATGGACGATACGCCGCTTGTGGGCGATACGGTCTACTTTGATATTCGGAGTGAGTACGGAGTCCTGCCTGCCATCTGCAACTCGAAGGCCCTGCTCGAAATGGCAGGGGTGTCTCGCTGCGCGGGCGCCCGGTATCCGATCGATGACCTGGGCAACGGCTGGTACCGGGTGCACCTGCATCATCCCGCCGATCTGACCGTGCTCGACTTCAACCTGTTCTGGCGAGGGGTTGAGAATGATCCGGGCCGGGTTGTGTTCGACAACTTTGGCTCGCGCTAATGCCGCGAGGCCGCCTGGGGGCGGCTCACTGCCGGACAACTCGCGCCCCTGGTGAAGAAGTGGCCCAACCCGCCATGCGAACACCAGGGGCGCGCGCGTTACAGCCCGCGCCCGGTGCGCACGCGCCAGTCGGCGTAGAAGCTGGCGATCATGTAGTAGGCCGGGTAGAACAGGCTCAGCCACACCGGCAGCATCGGCGGATCGGCCCGGTTGAGCAGGTAGACCACCATCGCGATCCAGATCGCGCCCAGAGTCCAGGTGGTGCGCCACAGGTAGTCGTTCTTGCTGGCGTAGAGGTAGCGGGTGGGGATCAGGGTGAGGATGCCGGGCACAACCACCAGCAGCACGGCGATCAGCGCATCGGGGCGGAACCAGAACAGGTAGAGCGCCACCACGTTCCAATAGCTGGGGAAACCCAGGAAAAACGCGTCGTCCGTCTTCATCTCGGTCTGGCCATAGGCATACAGCGCGGCCAGCACCGGCACGGCCAGCCAGGCTTCGTGCGGCAGCAGCGACTGGTGCCACATGATGAATACCGGCACCCAGACGAAGGTCAGCACGTCGATCACGTTGTCTACCATCGCGCCGTCGAAGAAGGGCAGTACCTCGCGCACCCGCACGCGCCGCGCCATCAGGCCATCGGTCGAATCGATCACCATCGTCAGAATCAACAGCAGGAAGGAATCGCGGATGCGACCTTCGGCAGCGGCGAACAGGGCGAAAACCCCGACGATGCCCCCAATCGCGGTGTAGAGATGGACCGTCCAGGCGGCCAGGGTGCGCTTGGTCACAGCAGACTCCTTGTCGAGTGCAGGTTCATGTCGGCGCGCCGTCGTCCGATGGTGCTGAATCAGGTGGTGATGAATGATTGCGTATGCGTCTTGCGCGCCGCACAATCATAGTGAGAATCCACGCGCCAAGCAAAATATACCACGCATTTGAATAGACATTCAGCCAATACATCAGGCGTTCCCACTGGCTGCCCAGCCACATGCCGAGCAGGGTGAGCGGCGCGATCCACAGGGCGGAGCCGAGGGCGGTGTAGATGACGAACGGCACCAGCCGCATCCGCACCACGCCCGCCGGGATCGAGACCACCGCGTGCACCAGCGGGATCAGGCGGGCGACCAGCACCAGCGGCCCGCCCCATCGCCCGAACAACACCACCGCGCGGTCGTAGTCATCGAGCGTGACGAAGGTCAGGCTCACACGCCAGAGCCGCACCCGTCCCCAGCGCTCGATAGCGGCGCGCGTGCGAGTCTCGCCCAGGCGGTAGCCCACGCTGTAGTAGAACAGCGATCCGGCCAGCGATCCTGCAACCCCGGCGAGGATCACGCCCAGGGCGTTGAGATGGCCGTCGTAGACCAGTTTGCCCGCCAGGGGATAGAGGAATTCCGACGGGGTGGGGGGAAACAGGTTCTCAAACAGGGCGATCAGGGTGATGCCCGGCAGGCCGACTACTTCCACCAGGTGTTCCATCGCCTGGGCCAGCGAGTCGATCAGGTTAGAGATCATGACCGGTGTTCCTCAATGGATGATTCTGGCGCGGCAAATTGAATGATCCCATAGCGCCCGGTGGATCGCCAGGCCGGGCCGTTGGCATCGAGCGGTCTCAGCCGGGCCGGATCGACCCCCACCAGGGCGTCACTTTTGAGCGTGCGCAGCGCCAGCACCGGCGCGGGGAAGCCGTCCAGCGCGTCGGCCAGGGTTGCGCCGGGCGGCCAGTCGGCATCGTCGATGATGCGGCGGTAGTTGGCGTCGCCCTTGACGATCACCAGCCGCGCGCCGCCGAGTGCGCGCCGCAGCGCGGCGGGCATCTGCCGCCAGAAGCGGCTGCCGGTCCAGAAGGGATGCGCCGCCAGCCGCCAGCGCCCGGAGTCCCATGCTGCGCGCAGGCGATCTGC
>DAOUFU010000120.1:0-38179 GCA_034429275.1 Anaerolineae bacterium
GGCCCCGACTGTCACCCCCACGCCGACGACCACCGCAACGCTCGCGCCCACGCCCCGCGTGCTCTCGCCCGAACTGGAAGCGGCGCAGGGCCACCAGCACATCGTCCAGCCGGGCGAAAACCTGGGCGCGATCAGTCAGCGTTATGGTGTGCCCATGACAACGCTGGTGAACATCAACGGCCTGGCGGACCCTGACCGGTTGAGCGTCGGCCAGCGCGTGATCGTGCCGGTGATGCGTGTGGGGCGCTTCATGAGCGGCCCCCAAAACGCGATGGAGGACATCTACAGCCCGATGGCCGTGCACAAGGAGATTCGTGTCAGCGTGGATAACCAGCGACTTTACGCCTTTGAAGATGGGCGGCTGGTGCGCACCATGCTGGTGTCTACCGGGCAAGAAAAATTCCCCACCGTCGAAGGCACGTTCGCCATCTATTGGAAGCTGGTCTCGCAAAATATGAGCGGTCCGGGCTATTATATCCCCAACGTGCCCTACGTGATGTATTTCTACCGGGGATACGGCCTGCACGGGGCATACTGGCACAATAACTTCGGTCAGCGCATGAGTCACGGCTGCGTCAATCTGCCCACCGAGGACGCCCGCTGGCTGTACGAATGGTCCGAGATCGGCACCCCCGTCATCGTCGGTCCCTGATCCTCTCCCTTATCCGAAAGGTTCCAGGTTCACCATGCGCCTGTATCTCATCCGCCATGCCGATCCCGATTACGCGAACGGCACCATCACCGCTGCCGGGCACCAGGAAGCCAAAGCCCTGGCCCAACGAATGGCCGGGCTGGGGCTGACTCATATCTACTGCTCGCCGCTGGGCCGCGCCCAGCATACCGCCCGCTACACCCTCGACCAGGTGCCGCTCGAAGCGCAAACGTATGACTGGCTGCAAGAACTGCGCGGCTGCTACATCCCCATCCCCGACCTGTACTATCACAAGCCGCAGACTGTCGCCTGGGACGTGCCCGGCGAGATCATCCGCTCGGTGGAGCCGCTGCCCACCCAGGCGACCTGGACCCAGGCCCCGATGATGAATGACCCGGCCTTTGCCGAGACATTCGAGATGGTCCGGCACGAGTCCGATGGGCTGCTGGCGCGGCATGGCTATGTTCGCGAGGGTGGACGCTACCGGATCGAGCGATCCAGCCGGGACCAGGTGGCCGTCTTCTGTCACGGCGGGCTGATCCTGACGTGGCTGGCGCACCTGCTGGAACTGCCGCTGGTGATGGTATGGGCGGGGTTCTGGCCTGCGCCCAGCTCGGTGACCACCGTGCTGATCGAAGAGCGCAGCGCCGAATGGGCGGTCCCACGCTGTATAGGCTTCGGCGATGTCTCGCACCTGTACGCAGCAGGGCTGCCGGTTCAGCCGGCGGGCCTCAAGGGCAACGTGCTCTAAGCGGCGCTGGCAGTGGCGCTGGCAGCGGTGCAGTATCGCGGCCCGGCGCACCGGATGCGCGTGACGAATGCTCGCCCTACGTGTTACTATTAACGCACCAAGATACGCTCACGGAGGGAGATCATCATGGGATTACTGGACGGAAAAAAAGCGCTGGTCTTTGGCGTCGCCAACAAGCGCTCGATTGCCTGGGGCATGTGCGAGGCTTTCATGCGCGAGGGAGCGACGGTGGGCATCAGCTATGCGGGCGAAGTGCTCGAAAAGCGCGTGGTCCCGCTCGCCAACGAGGCTGGAATCACGTTTGTCGAGCAGTGCGACGTAACTTCGGATGAGCAGATCGCGGCAGTGTTCGCCAAAGCCAAAGACACGTTCGGCACCATCGACATCCTGGTGCATTCGATCGGCTTCGCGCCGGGCGAAGACCTGGGCGGGCGCTTCCGCGATGTCAGCCGCGCAGGGTTCAAGCTGGCGCTCGACATCTCGGCCTACAGCCTGATCCCGATGGCCAAACATGCCGCCGAGATCATGCCCAACGGCGGCAGCATCATGGCACTGTCCTATTATGCATCCGAGCGAGTCTTCCCCAGCTACAACGTCATGGCGATTGCCAAAGCCGCGCTGGAGAATATCGTGCGCTACCTGGCCGCGGACCTGGGGCCGGAAGGTATTCGCGTCAACGCCATCAGCCCAGGACCGATCAAAACGCTGGCGGCGGCAGGTGTGCCCGGCTTCCGCACCATGCTGCACATCAGCGAAAAGGTCAGCCCGCTGCGCGGCCTGGCGGATCAAACGGACGTGGGCAACACGGCGGTCTTTCTGGCCAGTGATTGGGGACGGATGATCACCGGCGAGACGATCATGGTCGATGGCGGCTTCCACGTGTTGGGCTTCACCATGAGCGAGGACGATCTCGCCTCGCTGGACTAGGCGCACAGCCGCTGCTGGCATCGTTCCGAAATCCCCCAGACTGTCGCCTGGGGGATTTTTTGTGCACGCGGATCGGGCTAACGGTACTGGTAGCGCTGCTCACCGCCGCGCCGGTTGGCCGGGCGATCCAGCGGTTCGACGCGTGCCTCAGTGTATTTGTAGCTGGCGCTCAACCGTTTGCTGCCTGTTGGACCGGAATAATCGGGCTTGCTGCTCGGCTCGGCGATCTTCACCTCAACCAGCGTGATCGCCACGCCAAGCGTGGGCAGCGTGAACAGCGTGTGATATTCATTCCAGCGCGCGTTTCGGTAATACTTCATATCGGCGCGGCGATCCAGGCGGTAAATCTCCTTGCGCGCCTGGTTCCACGACAGCGCGCTGAGCCGCCGGGCAAGTTGGATGCGTTCGGCTTCGTCCACGAATCAATCTCCTGAGGTGGTGCGGGTCTTTGCCGCCGATTTTAACACAAAATGCGGCCTCTGGATGGCTTCGCTTTGGGGCGCGGCGTGGTGTACAATGCAGATGCATCGCACACCAAGACCTGGAGCCATCGCTATGACCCACGTCTTCATTAGCTACAGCCATCACGATCGGTGGACGGCGCGCAGGTTGGCGGAAGAACTGCGGGCGCGCGATGTCAACGCATGGCTCGATCTCGACTCCATTTCCGCCGGTTCGAATTGGACCAGCGAAATCGAACGTGCCCTGGCAGAAGCCGATACGCTGGTCCTGCTGCTCAGCCCGGATTCGGTCGAGTCGGATTCGGTGCGCCACGAGCTGGAATACGCGGTGCGCCAAAGCAAGCCGGTCCTGATGGTCATGGTGCGCGATACCCCTCTGCCCATTCTGATGCGCAACCAGCAGTACATCGACGCGCGTCAGGATTGGGACCGCGCCATGAGCCAGTTGGTCGATGCACTGAGTATGCTTCGGCCCCCGCCGCGCCGAGACAAAGAGTCGGCGCGCCGCGAAGCAGTGCGCCGCGAGGCAGCGCGTCAGGAAACTGCCAGGCTGGGCCAGATGCCGCCGCCCGCTCCGTCAGTTGCTCCGGCCATGCGCGAGACTCTTGCCCCACGCCGCCGGTGGCGATGGCGCGCACCGCTGCTGCTGGCGGCAGCGATCGCCGGGCTGGCGCTGGTTGTGGTGATCGCTCTGCAGAGCACCCAGGGCGAGTCGATGGTCAGCCACGCAGGCCCTACGCAGCTTCCAGCCGGGGCCACCACCCGGCCCACACAGCCTCCCGCCGCTGTTCCTCCAACACAAGTTGCGGGCGCTTCCAACCTGTGGATGACCCTGACGGCTGTTGCCATGCAGGCCCCTGTAACCTCGCAGCCTGATTGGACTCGCATCCCCAACACACCATCCAGTACCCCCTCGGCGGTGGCGATAGCCGATGCCGATCGCGCACTCGAAGACGAGATCGAAGCGCGCGTGAAGGCGCGGATCGATTTCGCCCTGGCCGGAACGGTAGTAGCGCTGCGAGCCACCGACGAAAGCAGCCTTTCGCTGATCGAAGCGGGGCAGATCGCCGCCATGATCGCCGAAGCGACCGGCGACCAGCAGAACTCCGATACCCGGCTGCTGCTGGCCTTTGCACTGGGGATGCTGACGCTGGCCCTGGTGGGCGGCGCGGGGATGCTGGTCACTCGCGGGGGACGCCCGTTCCGCCGGGCAGCCCATCACGCTACCCGCGCCCATCCGCCCGATGTCCCCGTGCCGCTGCCGGAAGACTACCAGGTTTTTGTGTCCAGTTCGGACCAGGACAAAGCGTGGGTCGGGCGCTTCGTGCGCGACCTGGGCGATATGGGCTACCAGGTGTGGTGGTATGCTAAAGACGCGCCGGGCCTGCCCTTCGGCCAGGAAATCGTGCGGGCGATCTTTTATACCAAAGTGTTCGTGGTCATTGTTTCGCCCGATTCGATGACTTCCAAGCATGTCGAGGAAGAAATCCGGCTGGCCGACCGTTACGACCGCCCGATTATCACCGTGATCCACCGGCCCACCGATGCCCGGCTCTATGGACTGGCCAAAAGCTCGGACATCGACTTCAGCGACGACCGCGACTACATGAGCGCGATGGAGTTCCTCACTCAGGCAATCAACCGGCTGTTAGAGCGTCACCGCATGGCGCTTCAGGACGACGCCAGCGCGCCGCTCGAAACCTCCCAAGACGAAACACAGGCGTCCCCATGACTCAATCGCTCACCGTGCACCAGTTAACTACCCTGATCCTGGACCTGATCGAGTCCGAGCCGCAGCTTCAGGATGTCTGGGTTGAAGGCGAGATCAGCAACTTCACGCGAGCAGCTTCCGGCCACCTGTATTTTACGCTCAAGGATGACCGCAGCGAACTGCGCTGCGTGATGTGGAAATCCAACGCGATGTGGCTGGGCTTCGAGCCGCAGCATGGCGATCAACTGCTGGCGCACGGGCGGGTGAGCGTCTATGAAGGGCGCGGCTATTACCAGCTGGTGTGCGATGCGCTACAAGCGGCGGGCGCAGGCGATCTCAACCGGCAGTTCGAACTGCTCAAGGCGCGGCTGGAGCAGGAAGGGTTGTTCGACCCGGCGCGTAAGCGCCCGATCCCGCCGTTCCCCCGCCAGATCGGGATCGTGACTTCGCCGACGACGGCAGCCTTTCAGGATATTCAGAATGTGATTCGGCGGCGTTGGCCGGGCGTGGGCCTGGTCTTGAGTCCCACCCCGGTTCAGGGGGCCGACGCGCCGCCCAAGATCGTCGCCGCCATCCAGCGCCTGAACGATCATACAAATGTTGATATAATTCTGGTGGCTCGTGGGGGCGGCAGCCTGGAGGATTTGTGGTGCTTCAACGATGAGTCGGTGGTGCGCGCTGTCGCCACGTCACGTATCCCGGTGGTGACCGGAGTCGGCCACGAGATCGACTTCACCCTGGTAGATTTCGCCGCCGATCTGCGCGCACCCACGCCTTCGGCGGCGGCGGAAGTGATCACGCCCGACCGGGCCGCGCTGCAAACCGATCTCGACCTGCTGCGGAGCCGGATGGACGAAGCCGCGCGCGCCCTGGTCGATGAACGCCGCGCGCGCATCGCCGATCACCTGCGCTGGCTCGAACGACTCGCGCCAGACCGCCGTATCGAAACGGCCCGCCAGCGGCTCGATGACCTGGCGGCACGGTTGGACCTGCACGCCCGGTTCGGCCTGGATCGCCGCCGTGAGCGGCTGGCGGCCCAGGCGCGCGCGCTCGAAAGCGCCAATCCACGCGCACTGCTCAGCCGGGGGTATGCGCTGGTGACACGCCGCGAAGACGGCCATCGCGTCACCCGCGCGCTGGATGCCGCCGAAGGGACCACCATCATTATCCATTTGCAGGACGGGCGGTTGACGGCCCAGGTTCGTCAGCGCGACTTTGAAGGCGAGTGACACAGTTCATGAGTGAGCAAAACAACCTGATAGCCGGACGCTACGAGCTGCTCGAATTGATCGGGCGCGGGGGCATGGGCGATGTCTTCAAGGGGCGCGACCAGCGCACCGGCGACCTGGTAGCGATCAAAGCGCTGCACCAGCACATCGTCAGCGATAACCCGGACATTGTGGACCGCTTCCGGCGCGAAGGGGAGGCGCTGCGCCAGCTCGATCACCCCAACATCGTCAAGCTGCTGGATACCGTCGAAGAAAACGACCGCCATTACCTGGTCATGGAATATGTGAGTGGCGGCTCACTGCGCGACCTGATGGATGACCAGGGCCAGCTTCCGATCGACGCCGTGCTCAACGTTGCGCTTGACCTGGCCGACGCACTGACCCGTGCCCACCGGATGAACGTGATCCACCGCGACATCAAGCCCGATAACGTGCTGCTGGCCGAAGACGGCACGCCTCGCCTCACCGATTTTGGCGTGGCACACATGGGGGATCGCACCCGGCTGACCGAAACCGGCTCGGTGATCGGCACCTACGCCTATCTCAGCCCGGAAGCCTGCGAAGGTCAGGAACTCGACGCCCGCACCGATATCTGGTCGTTCGGCATCATGCTGTTCGAGATGATCGCCGGGCGGCCCCCATTCCAGGCAGCAGGCACAGCGGCCATCCTCACCGCCATCCTGAATAAACCCGCGCCCGATCTCAAGCGGCTGCGCCCCAGCACGCCCGATGCCCTGGTGAATCTCATCCGCCAGATGCTCGAAAAGAACCGCAATCACCGCATCGGCAGCGTTCGATTGGTGGGGGCTGAAATCGAGGCGATCATTCGCGGGCAGGATACCCCGCTGCGCAATGCCTTGCGCCAGGCCGGGGTGGGTCCCGGCGCGCTGGAGCGACACTCCCGCTTTGCCACGCCCACTGATGATGGCGAACAGCGCCCGCACATCCCGGCCATGATGAGTACGCCGGAGGGACAGGAGCACGGATTCTCGGATGTGTATCCGCCCAAAAGCAGCCCACCAACCCTGCTTTCCGATGGATACATCAAGATGACCCCCGCGCCGCCCGGTCAGACTCCGCCCACCGCCAGCACCTCGATCACCGGCGAATATCCGCCGGGCAGCAATCTGCGCTGGATTGCGCTGATCGCCGTTGTGCTGATCACGGCGGTGGCTGCCGTGTTGATCGTGGCCATCATCAGCGGGGCGGTCAGCGATTCCACCGGTGGCGAGCGGAGCGCGCCGCCCCTTGCACCCACCGCCACCATCGAGCCGGTAGCGGCGGGTGAATATATGGTGCTGGTCGCCGCACTGGAACCGCTGGGGGTCGAACCGCGCGATGTCTCTCGCTTCATCGTCGATAACCTGCGGCAGGAACTGGAACAGGGCGTGTCGTTTTCGACCGCGCGTATCCGCGCCTATCCAGAGGTGATCACATCGGAGGAACAGGCGCACGCTGCGGCACAGGCTGCCGGGGCTACAGTTGTTATTTGGGGCAGCTATACCGCCGATGCCATTCAGCTCGATGTGCAGATCGGCGTGACGAATGCATTCCCCCGGCTGGTGCTGCCACTCGAACAGGTGGCCAGGGTCGCCAACGTGCGCGTCACCATGACCGATGAGCGGCGGGAATCGGTGGCGCAGCAGGTGCTGGGGGTGCGGGCGGCACTGCATGGCGGCAGCGGCGACGTGTACGAATTCATGCGCACGCTGGCGATCATGGCCGAGATCGAATCGCCGGATGCCGAACCGGTGGGGGCAAACGTCGCAGCCTATACGCACCGTTATTTCGCTGGCTACAGTCAGATGTCGCCCGATGAAATCGACTTGATCGAGCAGGCCATCGCCGAGGATGCAGCCAACCCGCTGCTGTATGCGCTGCAGGCTGTCGCCTTCCAGCGCAAGGGCGATTTCTCTGCTGCCCAGCGCGCCGCCGAGACGGCAGCCCGTATCGGCCCGTCCAATTGGGTCGTGCCGATGGTGATTGCGGCCATCAGCAGCGAATCGCCGCAGGATGCCCTCTCGCTGTTTGACCAGGTGGTACAACTGCGCCCCGATGACTGGTACGCCTACGCCAGCCGGGGCACCATCTTCTACCTGATGCACGACTACGAGCACGCGCTGGCCGATTTTCAGCAGTCTATCGCGCTGGGGCCGGATGCCAACTTCCCCTATGCACTGGCCGGGTTGATCGAGATGGCGAGCGGCGACTTTCCTGCGGCGTTCGGCTACATCCAGGTCATCCTGTCCCAATTCCCCGACCCGGACCTGTACGCGCGCATCGTGGGGGCCACCGTGGGCAATCACGACACGTTTGGCCCGCTGGTCTCGGCCTTTGTCAATATGACCCTGGGGCGCTACGAGGCCGTGCTGCGCGCCACCCAAACCGGCATCGAGCGCATCGGCCCCTCCACCGATCTGCTGATGATGCAGGGATTGGCCTACTGCAACCTGAACCAACCCGCCGAGGCCGAACAGGTCTACAGCCAGGTGATCGCGCTGAACGGCGCGGACAGCCCGGATAACGCCTTCGCGCTCGTACTGCGCGGCGATGTGCGCTTGCAGCAGGCCAATCGGGACGGCGCGCAGAGCGACTTCGCGCAGAGCGAAACCTTCGGCGTGCTGCCGCCCCTGTTGATCGACCTGTTTCGCACGGGGCAGGCCAACTGTAAGAATTACGTCGCCCTGATGTCGATGGGGGGCGCTTCGGGCACCCCTGCAGACACGAGCGCGGCTGAGTCCACTCCGCCGCCGCTGGTGGAGCCGATCGCCCCCGGCGAGGTGATGGTGCTGGTCGCCCGCCTGGAAAATTTGGGCAGCATCGCCAGCCTGGCCGGCCATAACCGCGACGTGACCGGCGTGCTGATCGAGAATCTGAAAACCACGCTCGAAGATACCGTCCCCTTCTCGACTATTCGTGTCCGCGCCTATCCCAAAGTGATCACTTCCGATGCCGAGGCGATGGCAGCGGCGGAGGCTGTCGGGGCGGCGGTCGTGGTGTGGGGCAACGTGTCGAGCGACCTGATTGAGATCGAGGTGCAGGTAGGCGACCTGCGGGCTTTCCCGTATATGGCATTCGAGCGCCGCGTGCTGGAGCGCACCGTCAATGTGCGCCTGCGCCTGGCCGATGCGCGAGAGCCGATTGCCCCGCAGGTCCTGGGCGTGCTGCAAGTGCTCGAAATGGCCGACGGCAGCGCCTATGAGACCATGCGCATCAACGCCGTCCAGGCAGCACTGGAGCCGGACCTGAGCAGCAGCGGCGCGAGCGCCATCACCGGGAACAGCGTGGCGGCGAACGTACAGCGCTTCCTGGCAATGGTCGTCGAAAACCCGGCGGGCGCGCTGGAAGCGTTGGACTCGGCGCTGGCGGTTGATGCGGGCAATCCACTGCTTTACGGCTTCCGCGCGCTGGCGCTTCAGCGCATGGGCCGCTTTGAGGAATCCCTGCGCGAGATCGAATCCGCCGAGCGCACCGGCCCCGCCGAATGGGCCATGCCGCTGATGCTGCGGGCGAACATCACGCACGACGAGAGCGTGATCGACCTGTTCGACCGCGTGCTGACTCTGCGCCCGGATGACTGGTTCCCGCTGTTCTTCAGGGGCACCGTGTATTATTCGCTGGGGCAGATGGACCGCGCCGAGGCCGATTTGCAGGCCGCCATCGCGCTCGAACCCACGGCCAATTTCCCCTATGTGTACCGGGCACTGCTGGCACTGCGCGCCGGGGAGTGGGCGGAGGCCAGCGCGATGCTGCGAATCATCGTGCAGGAATTCCCCGACCCGTCCTATATGGAGCGGCTGATCACCGCCACCTTTGGCGACAAAGTCCCCAGCCCCTATGACCTGCTGCTCTCGGCCTTCACCTATCAGGCTCTGGGCCGCTATGACCAGGCGCTGGAACAGGCAACCCAGGGGGCGGCCTTGTTCAGTGGAATGGCCGATTTCCGTCTGCTGCAAGGGGTGGCCCAATGCACGCTCGGCAAAAACGCCGACGCGGAGATCAGCCTGACCCGCGCGATTGACTACGACCCGTCGCTGGTGCTGGCCCGCCTGCTGCGCGCCTCCATCCGGCTGGCGGATGACCGCAGCGCCGGGGCCGAACAAGACCTGGAAGCCGTCCTGGCCTCGGCCCAGGGAGCCAGCTTCGCCGCCCAGGTCGAGATGGCGCGCGCGGGCAGGTTGGACTGCGCGGCCCTCTTCGACCCCGACAGCCCGATCTATCACCCTGGCACGCAAGAAGGCGGAGAAGTCCGGGTGCCTGCCGCCAGTGACCTGCTGCCCGAAGCGGTGCGCGTCGAGCCGGTGGAGCCGGACCAGATCATGATCCTGGTGGCCGACTTCGGCACGACACAAACAGGCCTGGACGCGGGGCGTTTCGTGGCCGATAACCTCGCGCGGGCCTTTGAGGACGAGGTGCCCAATTCCACCTTCTTCGTGCGGCGCTACCCCCTGGCGATCGGTTCGGATGCAGAAGCCCGCGCAGCCGCGGAACTGAACGAAGCGCCCGTCATCGTGTGGGGCAGCACCAGCGGCGAAGTCGCCGAGGTCAACGTGCAGGTGGGCACCCTGGCCAGACTGCCCTATCTGCGGCTGGACCGCGCGACCATCGAGCGCTCGGCCAATGTGACCGTGCGCCTGGCGGATGTGCGCATTCAGTCGGTCGCGCCCCAGGTGGCGCATATCTTCAACCTGCTGACTGCGGCGGATGGCGACGAAATCTCTTTTTACCTCACCCTGGCGATTGTGGACATGATCGAGGCTGAACCGGGCGAGATGGTGGGCGAAACCCCGGCAGTCGCCATGCACCGCGCGCTGGACCTGATCACCGCCGATCCGGCAGCGGCCACCGCCGCCCTGGACGAGGCCATCGCGCTGGATTCCGCCAATCCCCTGCCCTATATCTACCGGGCGCTGATCGCTATGCGCATCGAGAATACACCCCGGCTGCTCGGTGATCTCGATATGGCGCGCAAACTGGGTCCGCAGGACTGGACCGCCCCCCTTTACATTTCGATGGGGTTGATGACGCTGCCCTCAGAAGTGCTGGGAATGAGCGAGCGCCTGGTGAAGCTGCGGCCCAACGACTGGTACACGTGGGAAACGCGTGCCCTGGCACGCTACTACCTCTCATCCGACCTGGATTTTGAAGCCATCCAGCGCGACCTGGCGCAGGCCATCGCGCTGCACCCGACAGTCGGCACGCCCTACCTGTTCTCGGCGCTGGTCTCCCTGCGGCAGGGGCATATCGCCGACGGGCAAGCCGCCATGCACACCATCCTGCGCGAATATCCCGATCCGCAGATTCTCAACCGGGCCATGCGCGCCCTCTACGGCGTAGAAACCAACGATTTTCGCGCGATGTTGGTCGCCTATGGCACCAACCTGATGTTAGGGCGCACCACCGAGACCGCTGCCGAGATCGCGCAGATCACCGGCTCGAACGATTTCGCCGCGCTGCGACAGCAAGCCGACGCCCTGGGCATCACCATGAACGACGCGAGCGACATGCTGCTGCTGGGCGGGCTGGCGCAGTGTATGCAGGGCCAGGTGGAAGAAGCCGCCGTCACCTTTGGCGCGGCGCAGCAGCTCACGCCCGATTACGCGCTGCTGGCCGTGCTGCGTGCCCAGGTCCTGGCCCGCGCCGGAGACATGGAAAGCCCGGCGCAGCAGTGGGCGCTGGCTGCAGAACATTCCTACGGCCCGGCGTTTGATCCCTGGCTCCGCGCCGCCCAGGTGGGCGATTGGACCTGCGATAATTTCTTCGACTATCAGCCGCCAGAATAGGCTTGAGGGTGATGCGATGAGCGGCGCGGTGATTGGGGGGCGGTACGAGCTTCGCGGCACGCTTGGGCAAGGCGGCATGGGCGATGTTTACCTGGGCGTGGTCCGCCCGACCGGGGAGCAGGGCGCGATCACGCTGCCGAACCCCGATATCGTCGATGCCTCGCCCGAACTCATCGAGCGCTTCGAGCGCGAAGGCGAAGCGCTGCGCCGGCTGAACCACCCCAATATTGTCAAAATGCTGGCGATGGTTGAAGAAGAGGGGCTGCATTACCTGGTGATGCAGTATGTCAGCGGCGGATCGCTGCGTGACCTGCTCGATGCTCAACCGCAGCTCCCGCTCAACCGCGTGTTGAGCATCGCGCTGGAACTGGCCGACGCTCTCACCCGCGCTCACCATCTGCACATCATCCACCGCGATCTCAAACCCGCCAACGTGCTGCTGGATGAAAGCGGCTCGGCTCTGCTCACCGATTTTGGCGTGGCCCACATGGGCGGGCACACCCGCGTGACAGAGACCGGCTCGGTGATCGGCACCTATGCGTACCTCAGCCCCGAAGCCTGCCGGGGTGAGCCGCTCGACGCGCGCGCCGACATCTGGTCGTTTGGCGTGCTGTTGTTCGAGATGCTGGCCGGACGCCGCCCCTTCGATGCCGAGCAGTCAACGGCGGTCCTGCTGTCGATCATTCATGATGCACCGCCCGACCTGGCCAGCCTGCGCCCGGATACGCCGCCCGCGCTGGTAGCATTGATTGAGGGGATGCTGCGCAAAGACCGGGACGAGCGCACGCCCAGCGTGCGAGTAGTCGGCGCAGCACTGGAAGCCATCCAGCAGGGTGATGAATCCCCCCTGCCGGTGACGCCCAGCCGCGCCCATCAGGCAAAGGACGAGCGCTCGCGGTTTTCCACGCCGACTCCGCCCTCGCCCGATGCGACGTCTCCGGCTGTCGAGTCACCGGCGCTGGCCAGCGTCGATGACCTGGTGCGCGTCAGCGATACCGGGACGCGGTCATCATCTGCGGCCCCCCCTGCGGCGGCCCCGCTCGCAGCAGCGGCATCCCGGCGGCGTCCCTGGCCGTTGATTGCGCTGGCGGCAGTCGTGATCGTGGGCGTGCTGGCAGCAGCGCTCTGGGCGGCTCTAAACGGCGGCGACTCCGGCCAGATGAGCGCGGCGGACTGGACCGCCTCCGCACAGGGGGCAACTCAGGCGGCAGCGCCAGTTCATGTGGCCCCGGTTGGGCCGGGCGAGATGATGGTGCTGGTCGCCCGGTTCGAGCCGCTGGAAGGCGCAAGTGAGCGCGATGTGGCGCGGTTTGTGGTCGAAGACCTCACCGAGCGCCTGGAACGCGGCATCTCGTTTTCCAATGTGCGTATCCGCGAATACCCGCGCGTGATCACCCAGGCGGCGGACGCGCTGGCGGCGGCGGAAGCCAACGGCGCGCCGGTCATCGTGTGGGGCAATTACACCGCCAGCGAGGTTGAGGCCCGCGTTCAGATCGGCTCGATCGCGGGGTTTCCCCACATCCCGGTTGCGCGCGATGTGTTGGAGCGTACGGCCAATGTGCGCCTGGCTCTGAACAACGAACGTCGTGATTCAGTGGCGCTGCCCGTCCTGGCTGCGCTGAATGTGCTGCTCACGGCGGAAGGTGATACCTTTGGCGTCGCGCACAACATCGCCATGGTGATCGCGCTGGAGCCGGAGCCGCCTGACGTGCTGAACGCAGGCGTTTCACGCATCCTGCAATCGGCGATTGTGGCCTACCACGCCGATACACCGGGCGCCATCGATCTCTACACCGGTGCGTTGGCGCTCGACGAGGGCAACCCGCTGCTCTACCTGTACCGTGCATCCGCCTATATGCGCGTCGGGCAGATGGAGCGCGCCCTGCAAGACATCGAATCGGCGCAGCGGCGCGTGCCCGGCGATTGGGCATCGCCGCTGATGCTGCTCGTCAACCACGCCATCGCGCAGTATGACTGGGAAAGTGCCGCTGCGCGCTGCACCCAGATTCTGGATGGCAGGCCGGATGACTGGTTCGCCTATAACTACCGCGGCGTGATCACCTATATGATGGGCGACTACGACCGCGCGCGCAGTGACCTGGAACAGGCTGTAGCATTGGGCGCGCGGGCGAATTTCCCTTATATCACCCTCAGCGTCATCGCGCTGCGCGAGGGGCGGCTGGCCGACGCCCAAGACTACTGGACCACGATGGTCGAGCGCTACCCGGACGCGACCTTCTCCACGCGCATTTCGCAGGCAATGTACGGCGACGAATTCCCCAATATTTTCTCACCCATGCTGGCGGCAGTGGGCAGCGTGGCCCTGGGACAATACAATACGGCCATCGAAGCGGCAGAGAAAGCCCTGGCGCTGATCCCCACGCTTAGCGATATGTACGTGGTGCTGGGGCTGTCGTGGTGCAGCCTGGACAATTACCCGGCGGCAGAGCAGGCTTACAGCCGCGCCATCGCGCTCGACCCCAACCTGGTGCTGGCCTATGCCCTGCGCGCGGAGGCATGGCTGCGCATGGGTGAGATCGCGCGGGCGTGGGAAGATCGCGCCATAGTGGAACAATCCGGGCAGGCGAGCGCATTTGTACCGGTGATGGAGGCCGGGCTGCGCGGCGAATGGAGCTGCAAGCAGTTCTTCGGGTACGATTATGCCGCGCTGCTGAACGCGGCGAGTGAGGATAGCTCTGATGACTGAGACCCCTGGCGACGAAAAGCTGGCCTTCGAGGAAGCCTTCGCCCAACTTGAGGACATTGTGGCACAGCTCGAATCCGGCGAGCGCACACTAGACGAACTGATCGCGCTGTACGAGCGTGGACAGGCGCTGGTGCGGCTGTGCAGCGCGCGGCTGGATGAGGCCGATCTGCGCATTCAGCGCCTGCGCGAAGATGGCACCCTTGAGCCGCTGGATTAGACGCGCGCAGGGGTGTAGCCAGCCGTTCGCTCTGTCATATCCGATCAATTTCCCAAAGTGCATCAGGGCCAGGCGATGCGTTTGCCCTGCCAAATTCGTCAACGCCTATTGACACGCGGGATTAAGACTGGTATGATGAACCGCGTAGTGAAGAGGTTGGTTGTCCAACGAAACAATGTTCCAGCACAACCCCGCTGTTGTGTGGCTCCTGTACTTCGAAAAGCTCCTTCCTCTCTACACCATCTCCCATTTTCTTGAGTGAAGGAGTCCTTTCACAATGTCAGAACGTCAGCAGGGTACGGTCAAGTGGTTCAACTCGCAGAAGGGCTTCGGCTTCATCGCGCGTGAGAATGGTCCCGATGTCTTCGTGCACCACACGGGCATCATCGGTTCCGGTTACCGCGAACTGACCGAAGGTGAGCGCGTTGAATTCGTCGTCAGCCAGGGCCCCAAGGGTCCGCAGGCGACCGAAGTCACCCGCCTGGGCCGCTAGTTCGTACCGCTCGAAACGGGACGTCGGAGCGCCTGGTGCATCTGCACCGGGCGCTTTTGATTCTGCGTTCCCAGCGGGCACATCCGCGTACCCGGCGGGCAGGTTATCTGCCGATCACCCTCCGCGCCAGGCGAGGCAGCAGTGCCGCCTCTTCGACTCGCAGCACCATCGCCGCCGCCCAGAAGACCAGCGCACCCAACGTCACCGCGCCCATCACCTGCACCAGGGCGATCCGGTCCGGCGCCAGCGCCAGGAAACCCGCCACTGCCGCCGCCATCGCGCCGGAGGCGATCAACGTGCGGCCCGCCGCACCCAGCACGCGCCGATCTTCCCAGCCGCCGATTCGCCGCCGCAGGATGACCCACAGGGCCGCGCTCTCGCACGCGGTTGCCAGGCTCATCGCCAGGGCCAGCCCGCCGAACGGTCCCCGCTCGAAATTGGTGCTCTCCGGGTAGCCAAACACGCGGATCAGGACCAGGCTGAGCGCCACATTGAGCAGCATAGCCGCCACGCCTACCTTCACCGGCGTCCAGGTATCGTGCAGCGCATAAAAGGCGCGCACCAACACTTCCAGCACAGTGTGCCCGGCCAGCCCAATGCTGAAAAAGGCCAGCGCCCAGGCCGTTGCCGCGCTGTCGGCGGAGGTCCAGCCGCCGCGCTCGAACAGCAGCGCCACCAACGGACGCCCGGCCACCGCCAGCCCGATCCCGGCAGGCAGCGAGAGGAACAGCACGCTGCGCAGCGCGTCGCTCAGCGTGCGGCGGAAGGCGTCGAGTTCGTGCCGCGCGTTCAGCGTGGCCAGCGTGGGGAATACTGCCGTGCCGACGCTCTGCCCCAACACACCGATCACGGTGAACATCAGGGTGAAGGCCCATGTCAGCGCGGTGTTGCTGCCCGGCATCATGCCGGACGCCAGGTTGATGTTCACCCAGAAGATCACCTGGACCACGCCCAACCCCAGCACACGGGGACCCATCAGCAGCAGGACTTCGCGCACGCCGGGCGTGTGCAGGTTGAACACCGGGCGGAAACGGAAGCGCAGCCGTCGCAGCCAGGGGAGCTGGATGCCCAGATGCAGCAGCGCACCGATCACCGCGCCCCAGGCCAGCCCGTGCACGTTATCACCGCGTGCCAGCACCAGCGCCCCAAAGATCAGCCCCAGGTTATACATACTCGGCGCAAAAGCGGGCGCGAGGAAATGCTGCTGCGCGTTGAGAATGCCCATCATCAGGCCGCTGATGCCGAAGATCACCACCGTCAGCAGCATGATTCGCATCAGTTCAACCGTCAGCGCCTGCGTCGGTGCATCCGCGCTGGGCATGAGCAGCACATCCACTACCGGCCCGGCCAGCGCCATCACCAGCAGGGCCAACGCCGCACCCGCCGCCATCACCAGGGTGATCACGGCATTGGCGAGCTGCCAGGCGCGCGCCTCGTCTTCCTGCGCCAGAAAACGCGTGAATACCGGGATGAAGGCCGACCCCAGCGCGCCGCCCGCCACCAGCACAAACAGCGTCTCGGGCACGCGCTGGGCAGCGACGAAAGCATCGAGCTGTGCGCCCGCGCCAAAGCTCGCGCCGATGGCAGCCTGCCGCACCATGCCCAACACCCCGCTGGCGATGAATCCCAGCATCACCAGGCCGGTCGTGCTGGCGATCTGGCGTCCGCTCAGGGTGCGCGCGGCAGAAGGAGAGGCTGAATCCGGGTCACGAGTCATGGCGTCGTCCTGAAAGGTGCGCGTTCAACAGACAGCGGCCAAGTATACCGCGTGTTGAAGCGGCGCAAAGCATCGCCCGGTCCCGATGATCTCTTTGAAAAAAAGACTGGCCAGGGTGACCCGCGTGAGTCCCGCCTCACCCCACCCTGGCCGCGCCCTGCGAGCGCATTGCCGGATGCGTCTGCCCTGGTTGCGATGAACTCCGGCCTTGATTGTACACGCTGGCCAGGGGTATGATGGAGCGCTGTTTGGTCACATCCCGCTGCACCCCTGGGAGTCGTCATGGAGTATACGCTGGTCGATTGGCTGCTGGCGCTCGCGCCGTTGGTCGCTGTGCTGCTGCTGATGGTCGTGCGCCGTTGGGATGCTATTCCTGCCGGGATAGTGGGCTGGCTGCTGGCGGTGATCATCGCGGTGGGACGTTTTGGAGCGAGGGCTGAGGTCGTCGGCTATGCCCAGCTCAAAGCCTTTGTGCTCACCTCGGACGTGGTGCTGATCATCTGGGCGGCGCTGCTGCTCTATTACGTGGTAGAGCGCGCCGGGGCACTGACCGTCATTGCCGAGAGTCTTTCCGGCCTGACCGGCGACATGGTGATCCAGGTGCTGCTGCTGGGCTGGGTGTTCGCGTCGTTTTTGCAGGGAGTGGGCGGCTTCGGCGTGCCGGTGGCGATCACCGGGCCGCTGCTGGTTGGGCTGGGTGTGTCGCAGGTGCGCGCGGCGGTGATCCCTTCACTCGGTCACGGCTGGGCGGTGACCTTCGGCTCACTCTCGGCCTCGTTCATCATGTTGATCAACGTCACCGGCATTCCGGGCGAGCGGCTGGCAACGCAGTCGGCGATCATGCTGGGCGTGTTGGGCTACGTGGTGGGCTTGATGGGCGCGCACGCGCTCGACGGCTGGCGCGGGGTGCGCCGCGCGCTGCCCTACGTGCTGGTGATCGGCACGGTGATGGGCGGCGCGCAGTACGTGCTGGCGATCAGCGGCCTGTGGGCGGTCGCCGCCATCGGCGCAGGGCTAACCGGCATGGTGGCCTCAGTCGCGTGGATTCGCTGGACCCGGAAGGCGGGCGCAGCACCCCGCCCGGCTGACCCTGCGCCTGCCGGTCATCCGCGCCCTTCGGTGTGGATGGCCTTCATGGGCTATATCATCCTGGTGATCCTGGCGCTGGGGCTGCGCGGCATCGCCCCGGTGAAAGATTACCTGGACCAGTGGGCGGTGCGCATCGATATTCCCGCCTCGACGACGACGCGAGGCTGGTTTGTCGCCGCTGAGCCGGATGCCGGGTTTGGCATCCCCGGCCATGCCGGGCTGATTATCCTGTACAGCACCGCTGCTGCCTACTGGCTCTACCGCCGCCGCAAGCTCTATGCGCCGGGAGCCGAGCACGATATCTGGAACCAGGCCGGACGGCGCGCGTTCAAGACGGGCGTCGGGCATTTCTTGATGGTCGCAGTGGCGGCCACCCTGGGCCGCGCCGGAATGATGGATGTGCTCGCCAATGGCTTGAGCGACGCCGTGCCGGGCGCTCTCTATGCCTTCGTCGCACCGGTGATCGGCGCGCTGGGGGCGTTTGTCACGGGCAGCAACGTCAACAGCAACGCCGTCTTCGCCACGCTCCAGCGCGACACAGCGCAAATGCTCGGCCTCTCGGTGCTGACGATCCTGGCAGCACAGACCAGCGCGGCAGCAGTGATCAGCGTGATGTCACCCGCCAAAGTCGCGGTGGGGTGCAGCACGGTGGGCGCAAGCGAAGGCGTGGTGATGCGCTGGCTGGTGGGTTATGGCATCGTGATCATCCTGCTGGTGGGGGTGATGACCTGGATCGGGCTGGCCGTGCTGTGAGGGCACTTGGACGTCAGTCCCTCACGCGCGAGTTCACCGGACCAGCAGCAGGATCAGGCCGACAAACGCCAGCAGCACGCCAAACAGGGTAATCCACGAGGTCAGCCGCGCCCGCAGCGCCTGCTGCCGCACCGGATCAAACAGGTCCGGGGCGATGGTTCCCGTCACCAGGAAGCGATAGAGCGCGGCAGCTTCGCGGTCCAGCACGCGATAGTGCGCGGGGAACCAGTGCCACACCTGGATGCGCGCCATCTGGTAATAGACCTGGACGCGCCCCTTGCGCGGGCGCAGCGTGATGGTGTGCTGGGTGCGGCGCGGATCAAACCACCCATAGCGCCGGGCACGTTTGACCCGGATCATCTTGTGCGTTTCGCGTACGACTTCAAGCTGGCAGGCATCAAAAAAGGCGGGCGTGCGCAGCGCGAGGTCTTGAATATCCAGAATGATCGGCAGGTTGTAATTGATGCGCAGGCGGTCTTCGCGCCAGCAGCGCTCGGCAGGCAGCTTGATCGGCAGCAGATCGACCGAACTGACCGGCGGCGGCGATTCAACGGTGAGCGGGTGAGTGGGGGCGTGCGATTTGTCCAGGCGGCGCACCAGGTCCTCGAAGGCCAGCAGAAAGGGGCCATCGAAGCGCACTTTGGGGGCGTCGCTCAGGAAGTCGGGCAGCGGAGACGTATCGCGCGGCAGCACGATCAGGTGAGCGGGCGCGGCCTGGGCCTGACGCCACAGAGTTTCGACCCGGTCGGAGGCCAGCGCCGCCTGCGAGACGATCAGCAGCGCATGAGAGGCACCTTCCAGCCCATCCGCCGGGTCGGGGAGCACCGCCGGGCCGATACCGGGCAGTTCCGGGCGCACCTGTTCCGGCACGGGGTAGATCACCAGCCCGCGCTGGTCAAGCTGGACGGCCAGGGCGTGGGCAAAGGCGTGATCTTCGGGCGTAAAAAGCAGGCAAATGTGCGACATAGCGCTCCGGGTACGGCCTGGTCAAAGAGGCCTTTTCCTGGCGCGTATTCTACACGCAGGGTAGACCATGCAACAAGTGGACCAGGCGCAGGCGGTGCGGGCTGCATTGATGCGCCGCGTCAACTGATCCAGTCGCGGTTGTAGGCGTCCCATTCGCGGTGGCGGTAGGTGTTCTTGCACTCCATGCACACCAGGCCGCTGTCGAGCTTTCCAGAATCGCGCCAACGCCAGCGCACACGCCCCATGTGAAACCGGCACGCCGGGCGATGGCAGACCGGGCAGTAGTCGCCCTGGTCGAGTGAGGCATCCCCATACTGGCGCTTTTCGGCCTCGTTACGCTGGCACATGTGACAAAACGGAACCGGCATTTTCTATCCTCAAACAAATGGCCGTGTGCTGACGGCCACTCGCTGTCTACAGAATCCCCAACAGTCCGGGCACAATTGGTCTCCACAGACTGCGCGCAAGGCAGGCGTGCCTGCCCCGGCACCGGCTATTATACACCGGGCAGCCTCGCCCCGACAGGCTGAACCTCACACCCTGATGATCGGGCGCGTGCGGCGTGGGGTAACACCGGAGCCGGGCGACCCGCGCCTAATAGCCGCGCGCGCGATCCACCACGTTCAAAAGGTCTTTGCGGGCCACATAGCGCGACAGGTTCTCGGTGAAGAGCACCACCGCCTTGTGGTTATAGTCGTGCGTGGTGCCGGAAATGTGCGGGCTGATGATGACGTTGGGCAGAGTCCAGAAGGGGCTGTCTTCTGCCAGGGGTTCCGAAGCGAACACATCGCTGGCATATCCTGCCAGCCGGTTTTCGGTCAGCGCGGCGAGCAGCGCGTCTTCGTCCACCACGCCGCCACGCCCCACGTTCACCAGGAACGCGGTCGGCTTCATGGCATTGATGACGTTCGCGTTGACCATGCCACGGGTGGACTCGGTCAGCGGCACGGTAACCACGACAAAATCGCACTCGCGCACCATCGATACCAGCGCTTCTGGCGGGTAGAGCCGGTGGAAGGAGCGGCCTTCCGGGTCGCCGGTGCCGGGCAAGACGTAGCTGCCCGTCTCGATGGGCTGGCGCACATTGCGCTTGACGGCCAACACTTCCATGCCAAAGGTCGCTGCAATCCGGGCGATCTCGCGCCCAATGCTGCCGTATCCCACAATGCCCAGCGTGCTGCCGCGCAGTTCCTGGGGCAAAAACTCGTGGCGCTGCTCGCCGGTGGCCCAGGCCCCCTCTCGCTGGTAGCGCTGCATCGCAGGCATCCGGTGACCAAAAGCCAGCAGCATCATGAAGGCATATTCGGCAATGTTGGTGGTATGAATGCCGCTGGAGTTAGTGAGCGGCACGCTGCTCTGCTCGAACAAGGGCTGGCCGATCAGGTGATCGACGCCCGCCGAATTGACGTGCACCCAGCGCAACTGGGGAGCGTTTTCCGGCCTGGGGATGACATTCCAGGTATAGAGGACCTCGGCGCGTTCCCAGTACTCGTCGGGAACGTCACTCACCTGGCGCGCCGGATGATATAGCAGCTCGATGCGCGGCGAGACATCGCGGATTGCCTGTTGAAGCTCTTCATCCAGGCTGATGGTGAGCAGGACCGGGATCGGGGATTGGGAATCGGGCATAGACATCCTCGCTGATCGGGGGCTGATGGTTCGACCGGATAGGCTCTGTGCTCAGTATACCCCAAACGGGTCGATCGGGCGGCGCGGCGTGTAAAATCTGTGTAGGAAAATCACCAAAAGCGCATCGTTTGACCAGCTCAGGCGTATTGTCATAATGAACGGATCATACAAAAAGGTGGATACATGCGCATCATCGTACATACCGGCAAAGGCGGCGTAGGCAAAACCAGCATCTCGGCGGCAACAGCATTACGCTGTGCCGAGATGGGCCTGCGCACCATCGTCATCTCGACCGATACCGCGCATTCGCTGGCCGATTCGCTTGATATCAAGGTCGGCCCAGAGCCGGTCCAGATTCGCGATAACCTGTGGGCGCAGGAAGTCGATGCACGCTACTCGATGGAGCGCTATTGGGGCCGCATCCAGGCGTATATGCTGAGTGTCTTGAATACCCGCCAGGTGAGCGAAATCGTCGCCGAGGAAGTGACCATCCTGCCCGGCCTGGAAGAAGGCGCGCACCTGCTGTGGATCAACAAATATGCCGAAGATGCCGAATTCGACGTGTTGATCGTCGATGCCGCCCCCACCGCCGAGACGCTGCGCCTGCTCAGCCTGCCGGATACTTCGCGCTGGTGGTTCACGCGCATCACCTCGCTGATGCGCGGCCTCAGTGGCAAAATGCTGCGCCCGGTGCGCAAAGCATTGATCGGCGCGGACCTGCCCGACGCTGACACGCTCGACAGCATCGACGGCCTGTTCGACACGCTCGACCGCGTGCGCGACTTGCTGACCGACCCGCAAAATAGCAGCCTGCGGCTGGTGGTCAACCCGGAGCGCATGGTCATCAAAGAGACACAGCGCACTTACACCTATCTGAACCTGTACGGCTATGGAGTGGATGCCGTGCTGTGCAACCGGGTGATCCCCGACGAGGTGACCGACCCCTACTTTCGCGCCTGGAAGGATAATCAGCGCGAAAACCTGGCGTATATCAGCGAGGCATTTGGCGCGCTGCCGCTGCTGACTGCGCCGCTCTTCGGGCAGGAAGTCGGCGGCCTGGATGCGCTGCGGCGGCTGGCCGACGCGCTCTATGGCGAGCGCAACCCGGCGGAGATGTTCGCCCGCGAGCAGACTCACCGCATCGAATCCGATGGCAACGGCGGCTACTGGCTGACCGTGCCGCTGCCCTTTGCCGAGCGCGGCGATCTCGACCTGTTCCGCTCGGCAGATGAGCTGACTCTGCGCGTTGGCCCTTACCGCCGGAACATCGTGCTGCCCTATGCGCTGTGGAACCTGAAGACCGGCACAGCACGCTTTGAAGATGCCAAGCTGCGGGTGCATTTCATCAAGCCAGAAGCCACGCCCGCCTGATAGACATATCCTCCAGCGAGCATTCTGGTTTACAATGAAAGCAAGCTTCTTCTAAACAACCGGCTTAAACCAGAATTCTGCTCAAAGGGGAAAGTGTGCCATGCCTATCCACACACGCTGGTTTAACGACGACCACACCATCCTGCTCGAAACATTCGAGGGAAGCTGGTCGGTGGCCGAATACCAGGCGATGGTGGACCAGGCAGCCGTCATGCTGGGCACGGTGCCTCATACTGTTCACATCATCGCGGACGCGACCACCAGCGGTCGTGTGCCGGTCAACATCATCTCCGGCATCACCTATGCGATGAAGCGAGTCCCCTCCAACCAGGGCATCACCGTCTTTGTGCACGTGGATATTTTCATCAACGCGCTGATCGGCCTGGCGACCCGGCTGAATCCCCGGCTGGGCGCGACGTTGTTCAGCGCCGACACCCTCGACGATGCCCTGGCCTTGATTGCCCAACGCGGCGAAAAATGATGCCCGGATATTTAACGTTTTTTTGCCTCTCTTTGATACAAAAATCCCCAAACTGACATAAACTATCGGTATTGCTCGTGTGTGAAAAAAGGTATAATAGCACTATTCGACCAACGAGACGGGTGTTTCGCCACGAACAGGCGAATCAACAGGCAATGGTCCAGGGACACGTTCTGCTGCTGAACGGCGGTACGTGGGAACCACTTACCGTCATCAGTATTCCGCGCGCTATCAATCTCGTGCTCGCCGGTAAGGCATTCGTCGTTGAAGAAACTGGGCGTTTCTTGCGCACCATCCGCGACAAATACCCGGTTCCCTCTGTGATCGCGCTGCGCCACTATATCAATGTTCCCCGCCGCCACGCCCACTGGAGCCGCCAGGGGGTTCTCGCCCGCGACAACTACACCTGCATCTACTGCGGCGCGACGGTGGGCAGCATCGTGCGCGGACAGACGATCACCAAACACGACCTGACCATCGATCACATTGTGCCGCTCTCGCGCGGGGGGAAAAACATGTGGTCGAACACCGCCTGCGCGTGCTTTGCCTGCAATCATCGCAAGGGCAACCGCCTGCCCGGTGAAGCCGGGATGAAGCTGCGCTGGGAACCCAAAATCCCCCGCACCAGCTACCTGGTGATCGAGATGGGCAGCGGGCCGGCAGCCTGGAAGCGCTATATCGAGATCGGCGGCGACTTCAGTCCACCGAAGGCGCTCGCCGCGCTGGGCGAGGCGGAGGACAGCGACGACCTGCTGGATGACCTCGATCATTCGGCATGAGCATCAACACCGGGGGCGCTGAGCGCCCCTGTTTTTTTGTGGACAGGCCAATACCCGGCTCAGGGCATACGTTCAGCGTTGTTGGCGCGGCGGGGGATTGATGCCATAATGATAGCTGGCACGAGGCTAATAGTAGACTCAAAATCATCGAACTCTCAGGGCGATGTGAGCAGGAGTGTTATTGATGAAACGAGCAGCGACCCTTTTTGCGCTGATCACCACCGCCGCGTTGATCCTGGCAGCGCTTCCGGCCTATGCACAGGGCGGCGACGAGGAAGCGATCGCGGCGGCGCGTGGAGCCGCGCGTTATGCTGCATTTTGCCAGGCGTGTCATGGGCCGCAGGGCGAAGCAGTCGCCGACGGCCCGGCCTTTGCTGCGATCAGCTACGATCCTGAAGCCGCGCGGGCGGCGCTCGAAAACGGCGCACAGGGCGAGGACGGCGCTGTCATGCCCGCCTATGCCAGCGTACTCGGCGAGGAAGGAATAGACGAGGTACTGGCCTATATGGCCACCTGGGGTACCGGAACCACGCCCGCCCTTCCCGAACCATCGCTTCATCTCGAAGGCGAGGCCGAAGTGCTGGCCGGGGCCGAAGTCTATGCCAAGACGTGCTATGGCTGCCACGCCGCAGAAGGCAAGGGGCGCGGGGTAGAAGGTTTCCCGGCCTTTGAATGGTCTGCCGACAGCATAAAAGTCGTTGAGGACGGCGGCGATCTCGGCGCGGCACACGCGTTTGGCGCGGCGCATGGTGGCCCACTCAGCAGCGAGCAACTGGCCGCGCTGGAAGCGTATATCCACAGTTGGGGCGCGGAGGCACACGCCGAAAAATCTGCCGACACCGGCAGCAAGATCGCCGGGCTGGATGTTCTGCTGGTCGTGGTGGGTGTCGCCACTATTTTGATCGTCGGCGGCGTGTACGGCACCAACATCATCCGTACAGAAACCTGATGACTGCCGCATCCTCTTTCACCATCGTGCCGCTGGATGAGCGGCTCCGCCCGGCAGCCCAGGCCGCCATCGCGCGCGAATGGGGCGGGCTGACGATGGTGACGCGGGGCGTGCTGCACGACATGCGCGATCTGCCGGGCCGGGTCGCGCTGCGCGAGAGCGACATGATCGGGCTGGCGACGTACCGGCTCGACGGCGGGGAATGCGAGATCATGTCGCTGAACAGTTGGGTTGAGGGCATTGGCGTGGGGACAGCGCTGCTGGATGCTGTCGAGACGGCGGCGCGCGAGGCAGGCTGCCACCGCGTGTGGCTGATCACCACCAACGACAATCTGCCCGCGTTGGGATTTTACCAGCGGCGCGGCTACCGGTTGGTGGCGCTCTATCCCGGCGCAGTGGACGCGGCTCGCCGTCTCAAGCCGCAGATTCCGTTGGTCGGGCTGGGGAATATCCCGCTGCACGACGAAATAGAATTGGGAAAGGGCCTCTGAATGCGGCCCTTGGTGTGGGTCAGTTTACGAAAGGATCAAGGTCATGAAAGGCTTTTTTGAGGAATTCAAAACGTTCATTGCACGCGGAAATGTGATTGACCTCGCTGTAGGTATCATCATCGGCGCAGCCTTCAACGACATCGTGAAATCGCTGGTCAACGACATCATCATGCCGCCCATCGGCAAGCTGATGAACAACGTCGATTTCACAAACCTGTTCATCAACCTCGGCGATGGTGATTACCCATCGCTCAAGGCCGCCCAGGAAGCAGGCGCAGCGACTATCAACTACGGCCTGTTCATCAATACGGTGATTAACTTCCTCATTGTGGCCATCGTGGTATTCATCCTGATCAAGCAGATCAACCGCCTCAAAGCTCAGCCGAAGCCCGCCGATCCGACCACCAAGACATGTCCCTTCTGCCATACCGAAATCCCGATCGCCGCCGTGCGCTGCCCGCACTGCACCTCGCACCTGGAGGAAGCAACAGCCCCGGCCCAAAAGTAGCCCCCTGGTCATGCAGGGGTTCACCGTGGGGGCGTAGTGCATACGCCCCCGATTTGTTCCCGCCCGGCCCAGACATGGGAACATGCACCCTGAATGGGCTATAATGTGCGCAACGCAAGCGACATGATGAGGGCACACAGGGTTCATGAGCGGTTCAGCTTCCCCACTCTTCCCGCAAGATTACCACGTCCACACCCATTTCAGCGTCGATTCGCAGGTGAGCATGGCGCAGATGTGCCACGCTGCGTTGGAACTGGGCATTGGTGAGATCGCGTTCGCCGACCACTTCGATAACCACCCCGGCGATTATGGGCGCGGGTTTTATGATCCACAGGCATATTTTGCCGCGCTGGAACAGGCGCGCCGGGAATTTGAGCCGCGCGGCCTGACGATTCGGGCGGCGGTCGAACTGGGCGAGGTTCACCGCTTCGAGGAAGAATGGCAGCCGGTGATCCGCCGCTGGCCCTACGACGTGGTCCTGGGCAGCCTGCATTGGGTGGGCGATCAAAGCGTGTTCGACCAGGAATTCCTGGCTTCGCGCCCGCCTGAGGAAACGATCGGGGCCTACTTCGACGAGCTGGCGGCGATGGCGCGTCACGGTGGCTTCGATATCCTCGCCCACCCGGACATCATCAAGCGGGCCGGATACGTGGTCTATGGCCGGTTCGAGATCGCCGAATGGGAAGAGCGCGTGCGTGCGGTATGGCAGGGCTGCATCGACAACGGGATCGCGGTGGAGATCAACACGTCCGGGCTGCGGCAGCCTGTCGCCCAGACCTTCCCCACCCTCGAAGCGCTGCGTTGGTATCGCGAGATGGGCGGCGAACGCCTGACCATCGGCACCGATTCGCACCGGGTCGAGACTGCCGGGTTTGGGCTGGCCCAGGCTCTGGAGATCGCGCGCGAAGCCGGGTTCCGCCGCCTGTGCGTATTCGAGCGCCGGAACGTCACCCGCTGGATTGAGATTTGAGACAGGCACGACAGGGGCGGGCATCGATGGCCCGCCCCTTTTTTTGTTCACCCCCAGGCCGGTACCTGAGCGCGCTTAGGGCGCGTTGTACACCCGGTAGCTGATCCAGATCGTCTGGTCCTGGCGGTTGTCAATGCGCAGCACGGCCCGTCGGCCCTCGGCCAGCGTCATCCCATACACCGAACCGACCAGCACCTGGTCGGTGGTCAGGCCGCCGGCGTTGTTGATCAGGCCCGGCTGGAGCATATCGTAATGGGCGTTCTCATACGTGCCGCCGATCAACCCGATCATCGCGCCGTTCCTCATCCCCAGGTTATAGCCATCCCACTGCACATCGGCCATGCCGCCGTACAGGTCCCATTCCTGGCCAGGGCTGAGCTGGAGATTGGCCTGCTGGGCAAAGAGTGGGTAATCTGCCCGGTAGGATACGTTGAAGGTATTGTTATTTTCGTCGAGTTCAGATACTTCCTTATTGAGATCGGCCACCACCGCCTCGGTGAAAACACCGGTCCCGGCCAGGGTACCTGTCAGTTGGACCTGGGTCGCCTGGCCACCGGCCAGCCCATCCACATTCACCGCCATATAGACATTGCCCGGCTGCAAAGTTGCGGCCACGGCAAACCGCCCGGCAGCGCCACCGCCTGCATTGCGCACAGTCACCGTCAGCGAGAACGGCTGGCCGGGCACCGGCTGGGCCGGGCTGAGCACCGCCGCATCAATGACGATATCGGGCACCGGGGCCAGGGTGGGCGTGAGCGTCGCGCCAATGGTCGGAGTCGGCGGCGGGGCGACGATGGAAACGGTGGTCAGGTCGCCAATGGTGAGCACATATTCGGTCTTGACCCAGCCTACCGCGCCGGAAATGTCGATCAGCAGCCAGCTATAGTCGGGAATCGCGCCCAGGATGCGGTAACGCTCGCCCCGGTTGATCTGCGTCACCCGGTCATACTCAAAGGCCGGGCCGGAACGCACGTTGAGCACGTTGACGTTCACCTCCACCCAGGCTCCAGAAAGGGTCGCGGTGGGAGGCACGGTCACCAACGGCGCAGGAGTCGGTTCGGGGGTGGGCTGTTCCGCAGGTGTGAGCGCCAGCCGCGTGATGTCATCGAACAGCGCGATCACTTCCTGGCCGCCGAAGGGCCTCACCCGGTAGACGACCGTCAGCCGCGCGAGATCGCCATTGCCATAGTCGAGCGGGTGCAGCGTGCCCTGAACGAGGGTTTGCGGCGCGCCGCCGATCAGCCCGGCCTGAATATCGGCAGGGGCGCTTCCCCACCGCTGGACCACGCCGCGCAAAAACCACACCGCGTCATAGGCTGCGGCGGCGTGTGCATTGGGCACCTGCCCGAAGGTAATCGCATAATCGCGCAGGAAGATCCGCGTGGCATCGTTGGGCGTGGCATAGGACCACGAATTCGCGCCCAACATGCCGCTGGTTTCGTCATCGGTAAGCAAGGCCGACTGAACCAGTTGATCCGCATTCCGATAGGCGAACACGCCGGTCCACCCGGCCTGGCGCAGACCGCGCAGCAGAGCGGCGGCATCCTCTACCGGCCCCCACATCACCACCGCCTGCGGCAAGACCCCAATGATTCGCTGAACCTGGTTGGGGATATCGGACCCATCGGGCATCTGGACTTTGAGCGCCGGACGCACACCCATCTGCGCTTCAAAGCTCAGCAGGGCTTCGGTCGAAGCGACATCGGTCTGGACCAGGACAATGGAGTTCAGGCCGAGGTCTGTGCTGATGGTTTCGGCCAGCGCATAGCTGTAGGCCCGTTCGGGTGCGCGCGTGCGAAAGATGATGTCGGCCAGGTCGTCGTTGGTCAGCCGGTCGAGCGTGGCGCTGCTCAGAATCGGGACCGTGCTGGCGCGCATCGCGGCGAAATTCTCCGCCGTGATCACATCGTTTGAGTCCGGCCCCAGGATCACCGATGCGCCCAAACGCACAAAATCATCGATCGAGGTGCTCAGGTTTTCCGGTGTGAGCGGCAGCGGCATGGTCAGCAGATTGAGCGTATAGCGCGTGCCGTCGAGCGCCGTGACGCCGCCAATGGCGTTGATCTGTTCGATGGCGAGCTGCGCACCGTTGGCCGAGGCGCTGCCGGCCATCCCCAGGTAGCCAATATTCAGCACATCGCCCTCTTGGGCAGCCGGAGCCGCCAGGGTCGCCGGGGCTACCAGCCCGACCACCAGGGCAGCGATCACCAGCGCGAGCGCTGCGATCCAGGCACGGGCGCGCTGTGGATAGTTCATGGTATGCCTCTTCACGGGCTTCCTCCGATCCCTTGCCATTCGAGCAAAACCCAACTGATGCCCTGAATTATATAGGACGGTCGCGAGTCTTGCCTAGCGGCACAACGGGCCGCTCACGACATCGGATTCGGGATCGCAGGCGGACCCATGGGCCGAATCATAACTTGTGCAAAAAAAGGAACCGTGCCACAATGAATGGTACAAAAGTCCTATGGTCAATGGGGGAGGGACAAAGCTCGTTTGGCGCGTGCATCGCAAACGGGGGCAGTGCGCGCCGGTACACATTTTGAGGAGAGGATGCCATGCAGTACAGACGCCAGGCGCTCCATCACCTGATTGTCCGCGCGCTGAGCCGGAACAGCTTCACCGCCGATCAGCCCATCACCGTGACCGTGCGCGGTCACCTTGTCATTCTCTCCGGCACTGTGAACCATGCCGACCTGATTCCCGAAGCCGTTGCCACCGCTGAAGCCGTCGCCCCGTTTGTGACAGTCATCAGCCGGCTGCGAATACGCGGCGCGCGCGTCCGGGTGTGATCTCCCCTGGCATCGAACGCCTTGCCCAAGTGAATTTGACAGCGCCGCTGCCGCGTGCAAGCGGCGTTTTTTTATACAGGTTGGGCATCCCTCATACAGGGAGCTAAATATGCTGAATGACACTTGGCCCGGCGCACACGATGGATTATAGTGTGTGAAAAATGACACAGTGGCATTGAAACAACCATTCTGGAGTGATTTGGCCCATGCGTGAATGGCCACGCAAAGGAACAGCCATGTTATCAGACGAGCAGGCGATGGAAATCTTCCGCACGCTGGCCGATGCCAATCGGTTCCAGCTTTTCCGGTTGCTGCTGCGCGGCGATTACACCAATTCCGAACTGATGGAAGCCACCCAACTCAGCCAGAATTTGCTGTCTCATCACCTGACAGTGCTGGCTAACGTCGGCTTGATCGAGGCGCAACGCAGCGTTGGCGACGCGCGACGGCACTATTACAGCGCCAACCTGGACGTCGTCAAAGCTTTTGGTCAGTGGTGGGACGCAACCACTTTCCACGAAATTGAGCGCATTCCCGCGGTGAAAGACACCCCGGAAGTTCTGTTCCTCTGCTTGCGGAATTCCACCCGGTCTTTGATGACCGAGGCCGTTGCGCGCCACATTGCACGCGACGCGCTGCGCCCCTGGAGCGCAGGCGTGCTTGAGGGCGGCAAGATCGAGCCTTCGATGCTGCGCGTGCTGCAGGAATTCAACATCCCCGCCGACTCGCTGCAGCCGCGAACCCTCCACCAGCTTGGCAAACGCGACTTCGATTACGTCGTCACCGTCTGCGATATTGTCCACGAAGGCGGCCTGCCCTCCGACTTGCGCGCCCGTGAGGTGCTGCACTGGTCGCTGCGCGATCCGGCAGCCTCACCCGATCCCGATCGCCAGGTGGACGAAACGCGCCAGTTGTATTACGACATCACCGAGCGGCTCTCGGCGTTTGTGCAGCGCGTGGTATTGGACAAAAACCCGCAGTCGAACGAGCCATCGTAGGACGAACGCAGGCTGACGCTCGCCCTATCGTATGTGCGCGGCGCGGGTGATTTGTTACAATACCCGGATGCACGTCTCGCCATCCCCAGGCGGACGCGCAGCAAACGCTCGTCCAACAAGCGCCAGGAGGTCCTCAGTGCATCGTCGCTGCTTGATTCCCCTATTCTCTGTGCTGATTCTTGCGCTGGTATGGAGTGGCTGGTCACCTCATGCTCAGGCTGCCGGACCCGACCGGGCCGCCTGCCTGAGCGATCCATTTGGGCCGGGCTGCACGGCGGGCCTGCCCAGTGTCGAATATCAACTGCTGCTTGACGAAATGCTGCTGCACCCCCATCCCGATGTTCGCCCGCTCGCCGTCAACGTGCAGGAAATCGCCAAGTTCGCCTTCATGAAGATCATCGGCGGGGCGGCGACCATCTACGACGCGCCCGGCGGCAATCCCATCGGCAGCATTGATCCGGGCTTTACCTATGTGACAGTGAGCGGTCGGCAGGGCGACTGGATTCAGATCAACGCCGGGCAATGGATGGCCGCCTCGCAGCTAGCGGTGGCGCGGCCCAGCGAATTTGCGGGCGTCTACCTGGACCGCGACCTGAAATACCCGATGGCCTGGATGCTCGTGCCCACCTATCCCAGCGCCTATCCCGGCGCAGCGGGCGATCAATCGCGCCCCATCATCGAACGCTACACGCGGGTGAATATCTTCGCCACGTCGGTAGTCGATGGGTGGGAATGGTACCTGATCGGCCCCGAACAGTGGGTCCGGCAGACCAGCGTTGCTCGTGTGCTGCTGATCGACCGCCCCGAAAAGGTCAAGGGGCGGTGGTTTGCCATCGATCTGTTCGAGCAGGTGCTGGTCGCCTATGAGGAAGATCGACCGGTCTTTGCCACGCTCATTTCATCCGGCCTGCCCGATTGGGACACCAATGAGGGCACCTTCAATGTAACCATCCGCCAGCGCAACGGCCACATGAGCGGCGCGGAAGGCCAGACCGATTTTTACTCGCTGGAGAACGTGCCCTGGGTGATGTATTACGACGGGGCGATCTCGATTCACGGGACGTACTGGCATGATGGCTTTGGCTACCGACACAGTCACGGCTGCGTGAACATGACCATTACCGACGCCTATTGGGTGTTCAACTGGAGCGCCGACGGCGGTTACGACAAGCCGTTTGTGCACGTCTGGTCGAGCGGCGTGTACCAGGACTAGCGATCCCAACGGCCCCGCGAATAACTACAAAGCGGCTGGTAAGGGCATCTCCCGAAGGGAAATAACCAGTCGCTTTTTGCTGCCTACACACTGCCCACGCCCAGGGTTAGTGCGAACGGTAAAGCTGCTCGTAAAGGCCGCCCGCGTGCAAAAGCTCGGCATGCGTGCCGCTCTCGACCAGGTGGCCGTGCTGCAACACCATGATCCGATCGGCGTTTTCGATGGTGCTTAACCGATGCGCGATGATGAAGGTGGTCCGACCCTCCATCAGCCGTTCGAGCGCCGCCTGGACCAGCTTCTCCGATTCACTGTCCAAGGCCGAAGTCGCCTCGTCCAGGATCAAAATGCGCGGATTTTTGAGGAAGGCGCGGGCGATGGTGATCCGCTGCTTCTGCCCGCCGGAGAGGAACGCGCCCATCTCGCCCACCTCCGTATCGAACCCATGCGGCATCTGCATGATGAAATCGTAGGCGTTGGCATCTTTCGCCGCCTGTATGATCTCTTCTTTGCTGGCTTCGGGACGGCCATAGCGGATGTTGTCGGAAATCGAGCCGCTGAACAGGATCGGGTTTTGCAGCACCATACCGATCTGCTGGCGAAGCGAGCGAATGGTGATATCGCGCACGTCATAATCGTCGATCAACACGCGCCCGGAATCCACGTCGTAGAAGCGCGGGATCAGGCTGACGACGGTGCTCTTGCCGGAACCGCTCGGCCCCACCAGCGCGATCTTCTGCCCTGCCTGAACCTGGAAGCTGACCCGTTCGAGCACCGGGCCGCGCTCCTCGATGCGCGCCCGCTCTTCGGCGGTGTGATCCAGCTCCACCGAGTGGTGATAGGCGAAGCACACCTCCTCAAAGGTGACGCGCCCGGTGATATCCGGCAGCGTGATGGCCCCCACCTTGTCGCGGATTTCCGGCTCGGCGTCCATCACCTCGAACACCCGGTCGAGCGCCGCCATCGCGTTGGAATAGACGATATTCAGCTCCGAAAAGCGCTGAAGCGGCGTATACAGCGGACTCAGGTACATGCTGACAGCCACCAGGTCACCTACCGAGAGTGTGCCGTTGATGACGCGATGCCCGCCGTAGATCATCACGATAAGCGGGGCAAGCTGGACAATCACGCCCGTGACCGTCATATTGACGCTCTGGTAATACACGCGGCGCATGGTCGTACTGAGCAGGCGCGTCGATTCCTGGTAGAAGTGGCGCTCCTCGTTTTTCTCCTGGGTGAAGGCATGGACCACCCGGCTGCCGCTCACTTTCTCCTGAATGTTGCCGGAGATGTGTGAAATCTCCTGCTGGACCTGGTGGCTGGTGGTGCGAATCTGGTCTTGCAACCGGCGGTAGAGGTAGATGTACAGCGGAAAAGTGACCAGCGCGACCAGCGTTGTCTGAAAATCGATGCGCAGCAGGAAGAACAGGATGAATACCAGCGAAGCCAGGTCCATCCAGACGTTAGTGAGCGCCGCGCCTACCAGGTTCTGGGCCAGCTCGATATCGCTGATCATGCGCGAGACAATCGAGCCGGACTTGTTATGGTCAAAAAACGAGGGCGACATCCGCAAAATGCGGTAGTACAGGTCGCGCCGCAGGTCAAAAACTGACTGATGACCGGCTTTGCCCGCGTAGTAATGGCGGATATAGACCAGCGGTGCCCAGAAGAAGATGAAGATCGCCGCCATGCCGCCCACATAGAGCAGTAGCTCATGCTGCTTCTGCGCGCGGCTCATCGCGCTGTTGAGATACACATCGTCGATCAGGTGGCGCGAGACTTCGGGCATCAGCAGCGGCACGCCGAATTTGACGATGCCGCCCACCGCGCCCGCGACCACATACCATTTGTACGGCGCGACATAGCCAAGAAAGCGAACAAAATTGCTGGGCTTTGCGGGAAATTCGGCAGTTGAAGCGGGCGAGGTAGAGACGATAGCGGATGGTTTTCGCTGCGACGACCGCAGGAAAACCCGGCTGGCGAACATACGTAACATGAGGCGGCCTTGTCTTCGGGATGTTCGATCTCTTCGATGCGATGGCCCGATTATGACCCTGACGCGACGGCAGATCAAGGGGTGCATTCTGTTAGCAGACTGCTGTCGGCGGGTGGGCAAGCACAGCCGCCCTCGCTAGACTCTACTGCGTGCGTATTCAAATGAATCACGGTGCGAAAGCACCGGGGAGGAATCTGTCATGAAGGGTTGGAATCGTCCGGGCGGGCGGCGTTGGATCGGAACACTTGCGCTGGCGCTGCTGCTGACCGCCCTGCTGGCCGCGTGTGGCGATGATGAGAAAGACACCTCCACCACGACCCCGGCGCAGACTGCCGCCGCGCCTGTGCTCGGAAGCGCGCCGAGCCTGCCAGCCGCGCCCGGCCTGAACGTTGGCGCACCGGGTGGCGAGGCGGGCACAGAGGGCGAAGAACGTAAGCTGCCGGGCTGTGCGGACCCCAATGCCGAAGAATGCCCATCGCCGCTGCCGCCCGCGCTCGATGCGACGGCCAGCGCCCAGGGCGTGCAGGTCGATTACTACAGCCGCTATTGGGAAGCGATCACCAGCGACAGCGCCGGAGATCCTGCGATTGTCATCCGGCCTTCCGAAGCCAACAAGTTCGCGCTAAAGGGCGTTTTCACCGTGCGCTTTGCCAGCTCAGCGGAAGCGGTCCTGGCCGATCTGCCAGAGGCGGAACAGTCCATCTGGACGGCGGCGAACCTGGGCAAAGGCACGGTCGCCACCGTAGTCGATGACTCCGCCGACCCGCCGCGGGCGACGGTCTACGGCGTCTTTCCGCTGGAGGATGGCCGGGCGCTGGTCTTCGAGATGGATGCCACCGGTCAATACAGCCTGGATTTCCATCACGACGTCTACGCGGCCATGCTCGATTCGCTCAAACTGGATGCGGAATAGGCCCGCGCCTGCTGCGCCCACCTCAAAAAAAAACCGGGGCCGATGCTGGCCCCGGTGATCGTTAGTTCATCTTTTGTTCGTCTCTGAAAGAAAGGTCATCCCCGGTAGGGGCGAGGCCCGTACTGGTCAATAATCAATTTTTGCATCCCGTCTTCGTGGCTGTCGAGAAGCTGCACGCGGCGGAACAGCTCCATAAACCCGTGCGGCTTCACCAGGAAGACGTCACAACCGCTGTTGAACGCTTTCTCCATCAGCGCGCGATCGTCGTGCATGGTCGCCATGATCAGGCGGGCGTGCGGGTAACGCGGGCGAAGCTGCGCCAGCAGATCGACGCCGTCCATATCCGGCAGCTTGTGATCGATGGCGATCAAGCGCGCGCAGGGAACATTCGCCAGCTTGTTCAGCGCGTCGGCGGCATCACATGCGCCCTTGACCTCCAGCCGGGCCTGTTCCAGCAGGCGAACCAGGAAATCGCGGTTGGCCGGTTCGTCATCCACCACCAGGGCAAATTTGCTGGTCTCTTCGGCGCAGGGATCGGGCGCGGTTGATCCGGCGACTGCCGGAGCGGGCGTGCCAGCCGCCAATGCACCTGCCTCTGGCGTGCTGGTTGCCGTCTCTGGCAGGGCCTGCGCCTCTGCCGGGGGTTTCTGGGCCTCCGCCGAATCCGCACTCACTGCGGGCGCAGCCTGGACTGTGGGCGGGGCAGGCTGTGCCTGAGATTCAGGCTGTGCCTGAGCCTCAGGCTGTGCCTGGGATTCAGACGCAGAAGGAACACTCTGCGCCGCCGGAGGTTCAGCCCGCTCCGGCGGCGTGTCAGGTGACGATGGGGTAAGGGCGCTCTTGGGTTCTTCCTGAGCCATACACTAATCCTCTGCCGGTTTGGAGGGTGAGGTCGCCAGCGATGATTGATTCAGCGCCTGGGCAGGCGTGACCGATGGCGCAGAAGTGCCATTGCCTGGCGACGTGGAAGGCGTAGCAGCGGGCGCATCCTCTTTTGCTGAGGGGGTCTCCGCCGCCGTGCTGGACTGTACCGCCGTGCCGGACGCAGCCGGTGCGGGTGTCTCTGCCGATGTGGCCGCTTCCGCCGCCTCTTTGGGGGTGCCATCCGACGGGCTTTCCGGTGCGCTCGACGTCACGGGCGCGCTCGTGAGCGCGGGTGCACTTGTGGTGGGCGCAGGTTCGGCTGCGGGTGCGCTTGCGGGCGCGGCAGGCTCCTTGACCTGGCTCACAGTGGCAGCAGCCGCCGGTTCCGAGGCTGTGGGTTCGGCAGTGTGCGCCGAGAGTGTTTCTCCCGCCTCAAGCCGGGCTGCATATTCGGAGAACACGGTCAGCAGATCGGGGATCTGCAGCGGCTTGGGCAGATACTGATCGCAGCCCGCGTCGAGCATCTTTTCGCGGTCGCCCATCATGGCATAGGCGGTCACGGCAACGACCGGGCGCTTATCGTTGCGAGCGCGCATGGCCGTGACCACGTCCAGCCCGGTCATCACCCCGGCCAGCTCGATATCCATCAGCACCAGATTGATATCGGGGTCTTCGGCCAACATCTCCAGGGCCTGCTCGCCTTCCGAACAGAAGACCAGCTCGTGATTCTGGATGCGAGTGACGCGGGCTACCAGTGCCTGATTGACTTCGTTATCTTCCACATACAGGATTCGCATCAGTTCATGCTCGCTGTCTAATCTTGGAACTTCAACAGTGTACTATGCTCGCCCTACGGCATCAAATCCTACTCGCCGACAGCCTGCCGCCGCTTATCCTGTCGGCGGCAGGCCACAACACACCGTTACATCGAGGCAACTTTGTCTTCGACAGGGGCCGGGCCTGTGCTGGCCGCCTTGCGGCTGATGCGCGAGGTAGTCGGTGCAGCCTTGCCTTCGGCCTTACCGTCAGCGGGCGCTTCCTCGGCACCGGGTACATACAGCGGCAGCGCGATAAAGAAGGTCGTCCCTTTGCCAAGCTTGCTTTCGAACCACATTCGCCCATTCATCAGGCGCAGCAACTGGAGCGAGATCGCCAGGCCCAGGCCAGCGCCCTGACGGCCCTTCTTGCGCCCCGCCGTGCCCTGCCGGAACTCCTCGAAGATGGTGGTCTTGTCGGATTCGGCGATGCCGATGCCGGTATCCTCGACGGCGAAGATCGTCTCTTTGCCCTCGGTCCACACGCGCAGCTTGATGTGGCCCGAGTCGGTGAATTTGGCCGCGTTGGAGTAGATGTTCAGCAGCACCTGGCGCACGCGGAGCGGGTCGGCCAGCACCATCGGCAGCGGTTCGGGCAGTTCCTTGAGCAGCTTGACCCGTTCCTTCTTTTCGCCCACCAGGCCCACCGCAGTAGACAGCACGCCCTTGACGACCGGGCCGAGATCCACCGGCTGGATTTCGAGATCGAGCTTACCGGCGTCCACCTTCGACAGGTCAAGAATGTCGTTAATAATGTTGAGCAGGTGCTTACCACTGGTCAGGATTTGCGTCATATCCTGCCGGTACTGCGGCGGAAGCTCGACCCCGTCGTACATAGCCGGAAAGTCAAGCATCGTCTGGCTGAAGCCGATGATGGCATTCAAAGGTGTGCGAAGCTCGTGGCTCATGTTGGCGAGGAACTGGCCGCGGAAGTTCTTGGCTTCTTCGGCGGCGGTGCGGGCGGCTTCGAGTTCGGCGTTTGTCTCCTGCACCTGCTTGGTGAGCGCTTGCTGGCGCAGGAAGCTTTTTTGCAGTGCTTCGCGGCTGTCAAACAGCGCGAAGGTGGTTTGCCGCTCCTTGCGGTAGTTGTCGATGGCCCATTCGGCAATGGCATACAGCTCGCCGCTCACCTGGGCCGAGAGCGCGGTAGCAACCACCGTCAGCACCAGCGCGAAGGCAGTCGGCTCGCCCATGACCAGCTTGCCTTCGGCCAGGCTGGGGAAGCCCACCGCCGCCGCCAGGATCACCAGGGCGATCACCAGGGTATCACGCACGGGCAGCAGCAGGCCCAGCATGAAGGCCAGCACCGGGAAGACGAACGGGATGTAGTTCGTGCCCAGCTTGCCACCATAGGCCATGGTGAACCCTACCGCGGCAATCCCCCCCAGGCCAAACGCCCACACTGCCGCTTCGAGCCGGTTGTAGGCCAGCAGCCGCGCCGTAAGCACACTGCCGATAGTCAGGGTAAGCGTGGGCAGCATGGCCTGGCCAACGTTGAAGTTGCGACCCCCACTCAACACGATGACCACCCAGACAGCCATAAACACGCTGAACAGGGTGATCTTCCACAGGATGCTCAGGCGTTCCTGGCGAACCTCCCGCGCGAACCCCATATCGGAAGGGAGATCGCTGTGTTCGGCAAACGCGGTAGGATCGTTAGCCTTCTGCCGGTTGAGTTCTTCTTGCTCTTCGCGGCTTAATGGGTATTCCGGTAGCATAGTGAGTCGATCCTTCCAAAAAATGCAGATACTTTGAGCGTGGATGGGTGGCGCTCACGCCAGATGCTATCTGTCGTTAATGAGCGAAACGTTAACGCCTGACTCCAAGTATACACGAGATTTTCATTTTGTGTTTATACTTTAACGATTTTGCGTGGAAATTCATTCAAAATTCACGTTCTTCACAATTTCCTTACCGATCCGCGTCGCCTCCCTCCCTCGGGCAGAGTCTGCCAGTT
>DAOUFU010000121.1:0-14720 GCA_034429275.1 Anaerolineae bacterium
GGCGGCAGACTGGGGCGTGATGCTGGCGGATGCGCGGCAGACCTTCCGCATGGCACCCTGGACGGCGTTGGCCCCTGGCGTTGCGCTGAGCGTGACGGTGATGGCACTCAACCTGCTGGCGCGCGCGTTGGATGAGTGGAGCGCGCCAAGCGACCAACAGTATACCGATTAGGCCGTGTTGACATTTACGGGTGAGAAGGTGGGTGTTCTGAACACCAATGTCAACACCGCCTGGCACGCGCGGCCAGGATGCACTCACTCAGCCGGTGATGGTGATCCTCACCTCGTTGGATGACCCGCGCCCAACCCACACGTTTTGATCGGCGCGATATTCGGGGAAGGGGGTTGGCTCTGGGAAGGGCGGGTTCAGTTCTTCGGCGGGGCGCACACCGGGATTGGGGTTGTTGTAAACGGCCCGGATGCGGTATTCGCCCGGCGTCAGCCCGGCAAGCTGGAGACGATCCCCAGCGAGGGTGTAATCTTCGGAGCAGCGGGCGCGCGACCCCAACAGGCGCAGATAGCGCGAGGGGAAGGGAATGGGGGCCGGTGGATGGCCGCTCTGGTCGATCAGGGCTGCGCCGCCCACGCGCTCGATCTCGAACATCAGGCCGCTGAACCCTTCGTTGAGACTGATCGGCGGCAAGATGTCCTCGTTGTGATAGATGACGATCGGGCCGTTGGCGCGGTTGTAGTAGGTGACGGAAATCTCGATATTCTCGCCGACGAAATAGGCCGCCTTGTCGAGGGAAATGTTCACATCAAGAGCGTCGCGGTCGGCCCCGGCGCTGAGGATCGAACGATTGTTGCCGCCGAGCGGTTCCGGCAGATCGCTGCACTGTACGATGGGAAGGATGCGGTTGAGCGGAATCTCTTTGAGCACCGGCAGGGAAGAGCCTGACAGCCGGGTGGACTGGCCGCAAAAAAAGCTGAAGATGGCCACCAGGATCGCTACGACGGAAAAGCGGGTCAGATTGCTCAGCCGCGACCGATAACCGCCATCATAACCACGATCGACCATAGCCCCTCATCATTCTCCGTGGGCGAGCCACCGGGCGATTTCATCGCGCGCCAGAGGGAAAGGATCGGCGCTGTCTAGCCAGCGCAGCCCTTCCGCGTGGCCGTTGAACCAGGTGTACTGGCGGCGCACAAAGGCACGAGTCTCGCGGCGAATGGCGGCGATGGAATCGTCGCGGCTGGCCTTTCCTTCGAGATGATCGCGCCACTGAATATACCCCAAGCCGCTCATTGCCGGACACTGCCAAGTATAGCCCCGTTGCAGCAAGTCGCGCACCTCATCGAGCAGCCCACCTGCGATCATACGATCGATGCGGGAATCCACGCGAGCATAGAGCACATCGCGGGGGAGGGTGAGGCCCAGCTGCAGCACGCGGTAGGGCGGCGGAGTCTTGGACTGGAGAACGCTGATGGGCGTGCCGGTGACGGCGTGAACTTCGAGGGCGCGAATCACGCGGCGCTGGTTGCGGCAGTCGATGCGGGCGGCGGCGGTAGGGTCGATGGCGCGAAGGCGTTCATGCAGGGCAAGCGCGCCGTGCCGGGCGGCGAAGGCTTCGAGTTCGGCGCGCAGGTCGGGCTGGGGCGGGACTTCGGGGATGCCCCAGCCTTCGATCACGGCGGTGATGTACTGGCCGGTGCCGCCGACCAGCATCGGCAGGCGGTCGCGCGCGTGCACGGAGTCGATGGCGGCGTAGGCGGCGTGCTGGTATTCGGCCAGGGTGTAGGTTTGATCGGGTGTCACCACGGCGATGAGGTGATGAGGTGCGGGGGCGCGTTCTTCGGGAGTGGGCTTAGCCGTGCCGATGTCCATGAAGCGGGAGACCTGGCGGCTGTCGGCGCTGACGATCTCGCCGCCGAAGACCTGCGCCAGCCGGATGGCGAGCGCCGTCTTGCCGCTGGCGGTGGGGCCGAGCAGGACGATCAGCGGGCGCGGCTGGGCAGCGGTCGGGGATGGGGCATGGGAATCGGGCATGGTCACCGGGCGGGTGTGCAGGGTTACGGGCGCTGGCACGAGTGTACCACAGGCGGGCGGCAGCGTGGAAGGGCAGCGGTGGCAATCTGTTCTCGTGCTATCCTCGCGCCGGGGTGGGTCAAAACAGAAGATCTGCCGGGGCGTCACCACGTGATGGCATCGGTGAGGACGCGCAGAGAAAACCGCGCGCCATCCCATGCGACGGCGGCGACATCCACGCGCCAGGGGGTCTGCTCAAGCTGATGGGCGGCGAGATAGGCCTCGGCGAGGGCGAGCAGCCGGGCCTGTTTGGCGGCGGTCACGCTGGCGAGCGCGGCTTCGATGGCCTCATCGAGCGGGCCGCGGCGGGTGCGCACTTCGACGAAGATGAGCGCAGAGTCCTTTTCGGCGATGATGTCCAGTTCGCCGGCGAGGCCGCTGCCGGGCGCAGGACGCCAGTTGCGCGCGCGGATGGTATACCCGGCGCGGGTCATCTGCCCGGCGACCCAGGCTTCACCACGCTGGCCGAGCGATTGACGAGAAGTGGTCATGGCGTTCATCCGGCGGGAGGGCAGCGCGGCCCACATCTCCGCCTGTTGTGAGACGATGCGATGGCTTCAGTAGGGTGTGAGCAAAGGCTGTCAGGCAAACGCTTGACAACCTGGCCGACCAAACTTACCCCCGCGCGGCCAAAAGCAGGCCGCTTCCTCTCTCTCTCCAATCAGCGAACCCTATGGGTTCGACTATTGGAGAGGGGGAAGACCCCGCGCCCCCGAAAGGGGGCTTGCAGATCGGGGGTGAGGCTGGTTTTCGCCTGGAAAACTCACTGTCAGGTTTTGCACGCACTCTTTTAGTATACAACCTTGCCAGCGAAATTTGAACCGTGCTACAATGCGCCCATGCGCTGAGGTTGAACAGCGCGGTTGTGCCAGGAGGCAGCACGATGCCGATCACGACAGTTTTGAAGCACACAGATATTTTTTACGAACTGACCAATACACAGCTGGAGCTGGTCGCGTCGATCTGCGAGGAAAAAGTGTACCAGACAGGCGACGTGGTCTTCGCGGAGAACTCGGCGGGCAGCGAGCTGTATGTGATCGCCGAAGGCGAGGTCGATATCCAGGTTGATCCCAAGGTGATCGGGCTGGACGGCGGCGGGCCGAAGACCATCGCCACGCTGCGGCGTGGGCAGTCGTTCGGCGAGGTGGCGCTGGTGGATGAGGGTGTGCGGTCGGCGACGGCGCGAGTCAGCCGCCATAATACGCGGCTGGTAGTGGTCCCGCGTGATAAGCTGATGCTGCTGTGCGACACGTACCCGCAGCTGGGCTACCGGCTGATGCGCAACCTGGCGGCGGACCTGGCGATGAAGATTCGCAACACGGATCTGCAGGTGCGCGAGCAGCTGATGTGGATGAGCCGCGGCGAGCGCGACGAGTAACGGCTGCGGCACCACGGAGAGGCATGAGGGCAGGGGCACGCGCCCCTGTTTCTTTTTGGTGGGGAGGCAGCGCGTGCAGGCCGAACCGGTGTGTTGTATGATGGGACCAAACTCTGTATGGCAAAAAGAATTGAGGCACATCCAAGAGCGAGAGGATCATGAACGTCGAAATATTGTCCATCGGCACGGAACTACTATTAGGCGAGATCGTGGACACCAATTCGGCCTACATTGCGCGGCAGCTCCGCGACATCGGCGCGAACATCTTTTACCTGACGACGGTTGGCGATAACGTGGAGCGCATCACGGCAGCGATCCGCGCCTCGTTGAGCCGGGCGGACGTGGTGATCACCACCGGTGGGCTGGGTCCCACGGTGGACGACATGACCCGGCAGGCGGTGGCGGCGGCGACCAACCGCGAACTGGAATTCCGGCCCGAACTGATGGAGCAGATCGCCGAACGGTTCCGCCAGCTGGGGGCGCAGATGAGCGAAAACAACCGGGTGCAGGCGTATATCCCCGCCGGATCAACGCCGATTTTCAACCCGCACGGGACCGCGCCATGCTTCATTGTGGAATCGGAACAGGGGACGGTGATCAGCCTGCCGGGCGTGCCGCGCGAGATGAAAGGCATCCTGGCCGACAGCGTGATTCCGTATCTGCGTGAGCGGATGGGCGGGGTGGGCATCATCAAAGCGCGGGTGGTGCACACGGCAGGGATCGGCGAGAGCCAGATCGACGCGCAGATCGGCGACCTGGAGACGTGGAGCAACCCGACGGTCGGGCTGGCGGCACACACCGGGCAGACGGACATTCGCATCACGGCGCGGGCCGACAGCGAGGCCGAAGCCGACCAGCTGATCGCTGAGGCCGAAGAGATCGTTCGCCAGCGGCTGGGCGATTACATTTATGGGGTGGACGACACGCGGCTGGAGGACGCGCTGCACGACCTGCTGCGCGAGCGCGGGCTTTCACTGGCGGTGAGCTATACCGGAGACGAGAGCGATCGCATGATGGGGCGGGTGGCGTTCGCCGATGTGCCGGTGACTGCCATCAGCTATCAATCGCTGGGCGAGCTGCTGGTCTCGATGGGGCAGGACCCGGCGACGGACCCGGCAGCGCTGGACTTCCGCGCCCTGGCGGACGCTGAATCTGAGCGGCTGAAACAGGCCAGCGGGGCGGATGTCGTGATTGCCATCGTGACGCATGACCGGGGCACGGGGATCACGGCGGTGTATGGCAACCAGACGCGGCATCGCCGCTATGCGTTTGGCGGCTCGGCCACCGAAGCGCCGCAGTGGGCGGGCACATGGGGGATGAGCATGGCGTGGCAGCTGGCGCGCAAGAGCGGCGGCTGATGATGGTTGGCGGAAAGGGCAATCGATGGGCGAAGCGGACGACCCGACCGGCGCATTGATCGATGGGCTGGCGATGGCCGGGCTGGTTCAGTTTGGACAGTTCCGGCGCGAGGATGGGGCGGTGTGGCCGGTGTGGGTGAACCTGCGCATGGCGGCCTCGTACCCGGCGCTGCTGCGCGACCTGGCAGCGGCGATGGTTCCGCTGGTGGGCGGGGCGGAGGATGTGCGCCTGCTGTGTACGGCGGAAGCGATCCCGCTGGCGGTGGCGATCAGCCTGGAGACGGGCCTGCCGCTGGTGTGGCCCTATGGGGCGGACCGGGCGCATACCCCGGCGTTTGTGTACGAAGGGGCGTATGATGTGGGGCACCCGACGGTCCTGGTGACAGACGTGCTGATCGATGAGCCGCAGGCGCGCGACATTGTGGCGACGGCGGGGCGTGTGGGGCTGGTGGTGCGACGAATCGCGGCGGCGCTGGACCTGGAACTGGGGGCGCGGGTTAGCCTGGCCAGGGCGGGGTTCGAGGTGGGAGCGGTGCTGCGGTTGGGCGAGATGCTGCCGCGCCTGGCAGCGAGCGGCTGGCTGCCAGCGCAGATGTACACGACGGTGGCTGAGTGGATGAAGGAAGAGACCGATGAGCGCTGACCTGCGGGAACGATTTTTGGGCGCACTGATGGGGGTAATGGGCGGTGATGCCCGGGGGCGCGGGGTGAAGGAGCGCTCGCCGGAGGAACTGGCGACGCGGGGGGACGAGGCGGTCGAAATGCTCGGTGGCTTCACGACAGAAGACACTGAGATGACCTTTGTGGTGGGCGAGACACTGCTGGCACACGGGGTGATTGACCCGGACGCGCTGGCTCAACGGCTGGGGGCGGCTTATTCGCCGATGCGCGGGTATAACCCCGGACTGCTGGCCGTGCTGGAGCGCCTGCAACAGGGGGTGGATTGGCGCGAGGCGAACCGCGAAGTTTTCCCCGATGGGTCGTATGGATTTGGGGCATCGTGCCGGGCAGTGCCGATCGGGCTGTATTACCACGCTGCGCCAGATGAGGTGGTTGCGGCGGCGGCGATCTCGGCACGGGTGACGCATGCACACGTGATCGGCGAGGCGGGCGCGGTGGTGGTGGCGCTGGGGACGCGGCTGGCGGTGTTGGGCGTTCCGCCGCATGGCATGGTCGAAGAGATTCGGGCGGTGCTCCAGCCTACCGGTTATGATGCCCTGCTGCCGTGCCTGGATCACCTGGACGCGCTGGTCGAGGACTATCCGACGCCGGTCGAGGTGGTGGCGCGCATCGGGAACAAGCTCACGGTGCAGGCGTGTGTGACGGCAGCGCTATACTGCCTGCTGCGGCACCCGGACAGCTTTGAGCAGGCGGTACGTTTTGCCGCGCGGTTGGGCGGCGACGCGGATACCATCGCCGCCATAACAGGCGGACTTTCGGGAGCATATCACGGCCTGGGCGTCATCCCCGACCCGTGGCTGTGGATGCTTGAGAACGGCGAGCGAGGCCGGGATGCCATGTTTGCGCTGGGCGAGCGCCTGCACGCCGCAGCCACCGCTCGCGCGAGATGACGGCGTACCGGGTCAATCGGCAGGATGGGCGATCTGCGGCAGGCCGGCGGACTGCGGGTCGTGCGACTTCAGCCGGAGCGAGAGCGCGAGTCCGAAAAGCGCCAGTACCCCTACCATCACCAGAGTCAGGCGGAAGAAGGCGGAAAAGTCGCTGCCGTTGATGACGGTGCCTAACGCCTGTGCACCTCCCCCCACAGCCAGATCGAACCCCGTATAGAGGATGGCGGCCCCCATGCCGCGCAGCGCAGGCGGCACGGCGTCCTGGACCATCGAATCGCTGGTGGCGCGAGCCATCCCCCAGCCTGCGCTGGTGAAGGCAATCGCCGCGAAGGTCGTGGCGGTATTGGTGGCGCGCGCGAGTGCCAGCACGCCCAACACGGCGATCACCAGGCCGGGCAGCCCAACCACCAGCCGCCCGACGCGATCGGAAATCCGCCCGGCGATGGGTTCGATCACCGTATCGACCAGCGACCACAGGCTCAGCCCGATTCCGATCGCGATGCTGGACAGCAGGCGAGGTGAATCGGCCAGCAATTCCTTGCGCTCGGCGAGCAGGGGGAAAAAGGTGAACATGACGCTCATGATGGGAGCGAGGGCCATCATGAGCAGGGTGGCGGCCCACAGGCCGCGCACGCGGAGCACAATACCCAGGTCACCGCGCACGGTCTGACCGACGGCGCGGGCGGGCAGAGTCGCTGGGAGGGTGAGCGTGATGGCAAAGGCGAGCAGGGCCAACAGCGCGCTGAGCGCAAAGACCGCCTGGAAGCTGATCGCGTTTTTGAGTCCCTCACTGAGCAGGGGGCTGGCAACGGAAGCGACCGAAAAGGCGGCGTTGGTATAGCCCATCGCCTCACCGCGCCGGGAAGCGGGTGTGAGATCGGCGGCGAGGGCTTTGGCGGCAGTGGTGAACAGGCCCAGCCCAACCCCATTGAGCAGGCGGGCAGCCAGGAACAGCCAGAGACCGTTGCTGAAGACATAGAGCACGCCAGCCATCACGCTGAAGGCCGCACCGACCAACATGAGCTTGCGGCGGCCCTGGGTATCGGAGAGCGCGCCGCCGGGAATGCGCGTGCTGACGGCAGCGAGCGCAATCATCAGCGTGGCGGTGCCGATCCAGTGTTCGGCTTCGCCCAACTCGTCGGTGATGTAGAGCGGCACCAGGGGGATGATCAGCGTCATGCTGAGGGCGAAAAAGAGAGTCGCCAACAGGCTAACGAAGAACTCGCGGGGCAGCGGCGCTTTGGCGCGGACGGTCTGGGTATCGGACATGGTCGGGCAGTCTCGTTATTTGGGCAGGCACACAATACACATCCACACGGCGCACATAAGCACGCGTGGGAGTGTTCAACGGGTAGCGATGGCCCGGACCGGGCTGCCGGCATGTGCCGGGACCGGTTAGCCGGTGGAACCGGAGACGGCGGTATTCTGCGCCTGAGGCGAGCGCCGGAGCGCGGCCATCTCCTGGGTAAGAATCATAGTCTGGAACAGGCCGTTTGCCCAGACGTGTTCGACTTCGAAGCCCAATGCTTCGCAGAGGCGGGCGGCGCGACGGTTATCGCGGCGCATATCGATGCGTATTGCCTGGCAGAAGCCGCTGGCGAACAGGGCATCGGCATAGGCTTGCAGGGCTTCACGGGCGTAGCCCTGGCCCCACAGGTCGCGCTCACCGATGATGAGCGCGACGCCCACGCTGCCGGGGCGGTCGTCGCTGGCGATGTAGAACTCGCCGATGGGACGCTCGCGCGGGGCGGTCAGGCAGATCACAAAATGGGTGGAATCGGTGCGGCCATCGATGTAGCGCTGGCACCATTCTTCCATCGCGGCGTCGTCGTACTGCATCCCGGAGACATTACCGCCTGGCTCAGTGATATCGGGATCGTTCCACCACTTCTGCAGATAGGCCATGTCGCGCCGGGCCGAAGGCCGGATCATGATGCGCGGTCCGGTCACATGCTGGGGGACGGGCGGGATGTTGAGCGGGCTGGTGGATTTAGTCATCGTCATCCAACCTCAAGACAGCCATGAATGCTTCCTGGGGAACTTCCACATTGCCGATCATCTTCAAGCGCTTCTTCCCTTTTTTCTGCTTTTCGAGCAGTTTCTTCTTGCGGGTGATGTCGCCGCCATAGCACTTGGCGAGCACATCTTTGCGGAGCGCCTTGACATTGGCGCGGCTGATGACCTTCTTGCCAACAGCGGCCTGGATGGGCACCTCAAAAAGCTGGCGCGGGATGGTTTTCTTGAGCTTGGACACCAGGCGGGTGCCCTTGCGATAGGCGTCGTCCTCGTGGACGATCATGGCGAGCGCATCGACGGGTACTTTGTTCACCAGCACATCGAGCTTGACCAACCGCTGGGGGCGGTAGGAGTCGAAGTGATAATCGAGGCTGGCGTAACCGCGCGTGCCGGACTTGAGCCGGTCGTAAAAATCGACGATCAGCTCGGAAAGAGGAATCTTATATTTCAACTGGACGCGGGTGGCATCCAGGTAATCCATGCTCAGGTATTCGCCGCGCTTGCTGGTCACCAGGTCCATGATGGGGCCGATGAACTCTTCGGGGGTGAAGATTTCGATGGACATCCAGGGTTCGCGGATGGCGGCGATGGTGCTTTCGTCGGGCAGGTCGGCAGGGCTGTGGATGATCAGGGTTTCGCCGCTGCGCAATTCGACTTCGTAGGCCACGCTGGGGGCCGTGGCGAGGATGTCGAGGTCATATTCGCGTTCGAGGCGCTCCTGCACGATCTCCATGTGGAACAGGCCAAGAAAGCCGACACGGAAACCGAAGTTGAGCGCCTGGGAAGTTTCCGGCTCGTAGACGAGCGAGGCATCGTTGAGCTGGAGCTTTTCGAGCGCCTCGCGCAGGTTGTTGTAATCGTCGTTGTCGGAGGGATAAAAACCCGCGAATACCATCGGCTTGGCCTGCTTGTAGCCAGGCAACGGCTGGGGGGCAGGCGCAGCGGCCAGGGTGACGGTATCGCCTACGCGGCACTCGCGCACGGTTTTGAGTCCGGTGGCGATATAGCCCACTTCGCCGGGACCCAGCGAATCCACCGGGCGCATATCGGGGCTGAAGATGCCCAGTTCAATCGGCTCGACCTGGGCCTGGGTCGCCATCAGCAGCAGGGGATCACTCTTGCGGAAGGTTCCATCCACCACGCGGACATAGGCGATCACGCCCTTGTAGGAGTCGTAATGGCTATCGAAGATGAGCGCGCGGGCCGGGGCATCGGGATCGCCCTGAGGCGGTGGGATGCGGCGGACGACTGTTTCGAGCACCTGGTCGATATTGGCCCCGGTCTTGGCGCTGACGGGAATCACGTCGGCAGCGTCGAGGCCGATCAGGTCTTCGATCTCCTGGGCGATCTCTTCGGGACGGGCGGCAGGGAGGTCAATTTTGTTGACCACCGCCATGAGTTCGAGGTTTTGCTCGAGCGCCATGTAGAGATTGGCGAGAGTCTGGGCTTCGATGCCCTGGGTGCTGTCCACGACGAGGATCGCGCCTTCGCAGGCCTGCAGGGCGCGGCTGACTTCGTAGGAAAAATCGACATGGCCTGGCGTGTCGATCAGGTTCATCTCGTAGGTATGCCCATCTTGCGCGGTGTAGTTCATGCGCACGGCAGAGGCTTTGATGGTGACCCCACGTTCTCGTTCGAGTTCCATCGAATCGAGCACCTGCTCCTGCATGTCGCGCTCGCTGATGGTGCCGGTCGCTTGCAGCAGACGGTCAGCCAGCGTGCTTTTGCCGTGGTCGATGTGGGCAATAATCGAAAAGTTCCGGATGTGCGATGTATCCATAAGGTTTGCTAACGTGTCCGTTGTGGGTTCCGTGAAGGCTGCGGCGCTGGAACCGGGATCGCCAGGTGCCGCAGAAAGACTGAGACAGGGTGAGACTGGCGCGTGAACAGCTTGTTCAGCATTATGCATAAGTATAGCCCATTCGGGCGCCCATGAACATAGAGGGTAGGTGCATTTCACGAGAATGCACCCGCCGTTTCGCCGCACGCTCACGCACGTTGAGAAAATAACCGGCTGCGTTGCGCCCGTGAGAGTCCGGCCTCACCCCCGACCTGCGAGCCTCTTGGGAGGCGGCTGGTCTGCCCTCTTCCCGAAAATTTCGTATAGGCCGGAGAGATAGGTATCACATCGTCGGAGACATGGGTAACACTTTCTGAGACAATAGCGCATGTCGGAAAAGGAGTAGAAAAAGGGGCGGCGCGGCCCGGTTCTGGCCGCGCGGGGGTGAGGCCAGCCATTCGCCGTCCTCATATCCGCTCACATGGCCGAAGTGCATCAGGCGCAGGCGATGCGCATTAACCGAAACAGTCCTTTTGATGCGTTTGCCCTGTTAACCTTGACATAGAGGGTTGATTCCGGGGCGGGCAACCACTATACTCAGCAGGCGGTCGGCGCATCAACACGAGCGGGGTATCGTCGCCGGCGTAATGAGAGATCAAGAGGACAGGAACCGTGACATCACTCAGCAATGGGATGCAAAAAACGCGGCGGGGATTCTTCGGGCGCATCGCGGATATGTTCGCGGCGTCGGAGATCGACGACGAGACCTGGGAGGACGTGGAATCGCTGCTGGTGCAGGCCGATGTGGGTGTGCCGACGACTATGAAGTTGATCGACACGATGCGCAGCCGGGTGAGCCGCCAGGGGATCAAGCGCAAAGAGGCGCTGATCGCGGCGTTGAAGGAAGAACTGCGGGCGCTGTTGCTGGAGCCGACTCCGTTGAACCTGAGCGGGCGCGATCTTTCGGTGATGCTGATCGCCGGGGTGAATGGATCGGGCAAGACGACATCGATCGGCAAGCTGGCGTACCGGATGCGGCTGAACAATCGCAAGGTGATTCTGGCGGCGGGCGATACCTTCCGCGCGGCAGCAATTGATCAGCTCAAGCTGTGGGGCGAGCGGGCGGAAGTGCCGGTGATTGCCGGGATGCCGAACAGCGACCCGGCGGCGGTGGTGTTCGATGCCATCAACGCGGCACGGGCGCGCAAGGCCGAGGTATTGATCGTCGATACGGCAGGGCGGCTGCACAGCAACTTCAACCTGATGGCTGAACTGGTCAAGGTGCGTGATGTGCTGCGCAAGGTGATTCCTGACGCCCCGCACGAGACGCTGTTGGTGCTCGACGGGACGACCGGGCAAAACGCGCTAACCCAGGCGAAAAAGTTCCAGGAAGCCATCGACGTGACGGGAGTGATCGTCACCAAGCTGGACAGCACGGCCAAAGGCGGGATGCTGTTCGCCATCCAGCACGAGCTGGGGCTGCCGGTGCACTATATCGGCATCGGTGAAGGGATGCGCGACCTGGTCTTTTTCAACCCGGCGGCGTTTGTGGACAGCCTGTTCGAAGAAAATGGAACTGAGGGAAAGTAAGCCATGACGGACCTGGAAAGCCTGAGCAGCCGCCTGAATTCGATGCGCGAACAGCTGGAACAGCTCATGGAGCGTCTTTGACATCGCCAAACAGGCGGATGATCTGCGAGCACTGGAAGAGCAGGCGGCTTCGCCGGACCTGTGGAATGACCCTGAGGGCGCGCAAAAGGTGATGCGCCAACTGGCGCGGCTCAAGAGCAGCGTCTCCACGTGGCAGGGGGCTTATCAACGGGTGGTGGACGCCGCCGAACTTGCCGAACTGGGCGATGAGACCCTGGCCGAGGAACTGGCCAGCGAGACGGCGGCGCTGGATGAACTGGTCACGCGGCTGGCCTTCCGTGCCAAGCTGAGCGGGCAGTATGATGCCGAGGATGCATTCCTGGCGGTGTATGCCGGGGCGGGCGGCACCGACGCGCAGGACTGGGCGCAGATGCTGCTGCGGATGTATATCCGGTGGGCGGAGCGGCGCGGGTTCAAGGTGGAGATCGTGGACGAGATGCCGGGCGATGAAGCGGGGATCAAGTCGGCGACTCTCAGCATCCAGGGCGATTATGTTTATGGTTATGCCAAAGCGGAACGGGGTGTTCACCGGCTGGTGCGACTCAGCCCGTTCGATTCGGCGCACCGGCGGCACACGTCGTTCGCGCTGGTCGAGGTGTGGCCGGATGTGCAGGACGAAATCGACCTGGTGATTGACGAGAAGGATTTGCAGATCGATACCTTCCGCAGCAGTGGGGCAGGCGGCCAGAACGTGCAGAAGAACGAAACCGCCGTGCGAATCACGCACCTGCCAACGGGACTCGTCGTGAGCTGCCAGAATGAACGCAGCCAGACGCAGAACAAAGAGCGCGCGATGCAGGTGCTGAAGATGCGGCTGCTGGACCTGGAGCGGCAGAAGCAAGAAGAAGAATTCGCCGAGCTGAAGGGTGAGCATGTCAGCGCGGGATGGGGGAATGCCATCCGGTCCTATGTGCTGCATCCGTATCGCATCGTGAAGGATACGCGCACCGGGCACGAGGAAGGCAATCCGCAGGGCGTGCTGGATGGCGACCTGGACGGGCTGATGGAAGCCTACCTGGCGAGCACGGTGGGCAAGTAGGCGCAGGCAAGACGACACGTATACTGAGGCGGGTGGAGACACTCGCCTTTTGTGTTATGGGGCGATCGGAGCGGGGCGGGTTGCGTTTTTCGCATATCCGGTATATATCGGCAGGAATGGAAACAGCACGACGGGCGTGTTGTTGTTGCTTGAGGAGAGGCTGATGACTACCGGAGAAAATCCACTCGATCAGAAGATCAAAACCCTGCGCAGCCGTTATGACAGCCTGCGGGACGATCTCCAGATGGCGGATGTGACACGCACGTTGGGCGATGTGGCGACGTCAATTACCGGGCTGGGCGAAAAGATCGCCGCGGTGCGGGGGCGCGGCTATGCCTTCGCCGGGTACCTGGAGCGCAAAGCCGAAGTGCTCAAGGAACAGTGGGAAGATATTCGCCGGCAGGTGCAGGACACGGTCCGGCGCGAGATCGAGCGCATCCAGAGCGAGGCGGGTGCATTGGCCGACCTGTGGACGCGGCTGGACGCTCGCAGCAGCGAAGGCTCACGCGAGCGGCTGGCAGAGCAGATCGAACATGCGTTGGGCGGGCTGGAGACGGCGCTGAAGGGGGCCAAAGACCGCATCCAGGGGCTGTATGGCACGGTTCCGGCGACGGTGAGCCAGACTCAGACGCAGCTCAGCCAGATCGAACGCTACCTGGCCCACGCCGACCAGGCGACCTTTCCCTGGAAGCCGACAGAGGCGGTGTATCAGGTGGTGGAGGCAGAGTGGGTGCAGAGCGGCAAGGGCAAAGAAGACCCGGATGGGCTGCTATACCTGAGTGATCAGCGCATCCTGTTTGAGCAAAACGAGAAGGTCGGTGGGCGGCTGGGCTTCGGTGGGCAGCAGGTGCGCCAGTTGGTGTTCGAGATGCCGATCGGCGCGATCGACGAGGTCAAGCCGGAGGACAAGGGGCTGTTTGGTGGCAAGGACCTGGTGCATGTCAAGTTCAAATCGGGGGAATATGGCGAAGCAACCTTCGAGGTGAAGGGCGGCAGCGACAGCAAGGCGTTTGCGGCGCAGATTAACCGGGTGGTGAGCGGCGAGATCGAAAAAGAACGGGCGATCCCGGTCGATGCGGCGGCGGCGCAGGCCGTCCAGAACGCACCGACGGCATGCTCGACGTGTGGGGCGGTGTTGCCGCCCATCGTGCGCGGCATGACTGAGATCACCTGTCAGTACTGCGGCACGGTGACGCGCCTGTAGCGGGGTTGTAACGGGGCAGCCGCCTGGCAGACCGGGGGCGCGAACGACGCGCCCCCCATTTCTACCCAGACCAGAGGAACGGAGGGAATATGGGGGCGGGAGAGAAACCAAAACGAAAACGAACCGGCGATCCCTGGTCCGGGCAGGCGGAACACTGGGCCGACTCGCTGCGCGAGGGTCGTCGCAATTCACCCGTTGTCCAGACGATGACGGTTGTGTTTGTGGTCATGGTGGTGATTACCGCCGTGTCGATTGTCCTGATGGCGCGATCTCCCGTGACGGGGATGTGCGGGATGTTTGGCCTGTTCATGGTGTGCATCCCCCTGGTGATTATGGGCGGTTTTGGATTCTGGTGGTGGTCCGGCGCGCGGCATTTTGGTCCGGCGGAATTCGACCTGTCCAGCTACCTGGTGCGGCGCGGCGATGTGCTCGGCGTGCACTATCGCAAGCTGGCGCGCAGTCAGCTCACCATTCCGGGCTACACGGTGCGGCTGGTGCTGCGCGAGACGGTGCGTTATACCCAGGGTACAGACACGGCCACCGAACACTACGATCACATCGTGGGTCAGATCGATGGCGAAGGGCGGACGGTTTCGCCGGGCGATGTGATCGAAGAGGATATCGAGTTCGACATCCCGCCCGCTGCCATGCACTGCTTTGATTACCCGAACAACAAGCGGCGCTGGTAAGTCGTAGCC
>DAOUFU010000122.1:0-9144 GCA_034429275.1 Anaerolineae bacterium
AATTGCCAGAGTGCTTCTGCGTCCCTTGCGGCGGACGCCTCCGGCGGGGCCTGGCCAGAATCAAAACGGGGGTGCGCCCCCCGGTTTGATTCGTTGATGTTGCCGCCCGGCGGAATACCCGCTAATACGGCAGGTCGTCGTCCGGCCCCATGCCGCGACGCTCGCGGCTGCGCCGGATGATGTCCGCGATGCGCGCCTCCAGGTCGGTCGGATTCGCCTGCGGCAGTTGGCCCGGCTGGGGAATCGGGCGTTCGGTGGGACGGAGCGGCTGCTGCGGCTGCTGCCAGGGCGAATAATTGGCTTCGGGCGCGCTGCCATAGGCCGCCTGTCCCCATACGCCCGGCTGGGTCGGCGGAACATTATACCCTGCCGCGTAGGGGTCCTGGGCAGCGGGCTGCTGCCACTGATCCGGCTGCTGCCATTGGTTCGACTGCCACTGGTCGGCCTGCCACTGGGTCGGCTGCCCTTGCGGCGGCTGCCATTGGCCCCCCTGGTGCCACTGGGTAGACTGAACCTGCCCCGGCTGGCTCCACCCGGCCTGATACCCGGTCTGTGCAGTCTGCTCCCAGCCGGTTTGATAGGCCGGGCCGTTCGTCGGCCCGGCAGCCGGCTGCCCCCACTGCGTCTGGTAGGTGGGCTGCTCGGAGGTCGGCGGAGTCCAGCCGGTCTGAGCGCTGGTCGCGCCGTACTGCCCCGACGGAGCACCGCCATACTGCCCCGATGACGCATAGGGATCCACCCAGCCGCTGCTAAGATCGTCTTCCACCGGGCGCGGAATGAATCCGGTTACCTGGCTGGTCGGGGTGCCCGTCCCCCCCGTCAGGCTGCTGAGCATGTTACTGTTCACGCTGCGCAGAATGGCCGCCGCGCCCATCGACAGCAGCGCCACGCCCAGGTACACCCACAGGTCAATGTTCAGGCCGCGCCCACCGCTGCCCGCACCGACCAGCGCGCTGACCGTCTCCAGCACGCTGAACACCGCCATCCAGATGCCGAACACCCAGATGCCCAGCGAGGTGTGCCATCCCCGACTGCGCTGGTAAATCGCCTAGCTGAGCAGGATAATGCCCAGCACCATGATCACGATGAACACGTAATCGAGCATGTGCGCGATCAACACAAAGCCCAGCCAGATGACGACCGCCGCCCATGTCAGCCCTTCAACCGCTCGTTCCGAAGATGTCTTCGTCATACTGCACCTTCAACCTCTCCAGCCCCCACAACGATCACCACCTCTATCCTACCATTATTCACGCGCTATCGCGTATTCACGCGCTATCGCGCACTTTTGGTATAGACTTGGTTTCATTATCGGATGGAATGGGTCGCGCGGCAAGTCATCACGGGAAAAACGCGCCTTTTGACGACTGCGAGCAAAGGTTGACAGGCACTCGCTCGACAAACCGGCACACACGAATCGGTAATGATCTGGTCTCACCGCCAGGGGGCAAGGTGCACGCGCAGCGCGGGGGTGAGGCCAGACTCACGCGCTGTCAGGATTTGCTCGCCCCTACCCGTTCCAGGTCCGTTGACTTTCATCTCATCTATCGTCATAATGTCACACCAATGGATTTTGTTGCTCATCAGCAGAGGACGCGCCATGGACCCCTCGCGCACCCCGTTTCGCCGCGAATACCTGACCTGGCAGGATGTCGATACCCTGGTCGATGTGTTGATCCCCCAGCTTCGCTCGGCAGGAAGCTTTGATGAGATGATCATGATCACGCGCGGCGGCATTGTGCCCGGTGGGCTGCTTTCGGAAGCGCTCGATATTGTCAATGTGTTGATCGCTGCCGTTGATTTTCCCCACGAGCTGGACCTCGACCCCAAAGCGCGCCTGCTGGTCTGGCCCAAATTCCTGCAGTTCCCCGACGAAGAGTTGATCCGGGGCCGCCGCGTGTTGATCGTCGATGACGTATGGGGCAGCGGGCGCTCCAGCACCGCCGTCAAGAGCCGCTGCCAGTCGGCGGGCGCGACGGCCTTCACCTGTGTCTTCCACTACAACCCCTACCGCTCGCTGTTCAGCAAAGCCGAGCCGGACTTCTACGGCGCGATCACCGACGCGCACATTGTCTACCCCTGGGAAATGGATCGCGGCCTGCACACCATTCCGGGCACAGTGCCCGGCAGTTCGCCGGACGGCACGACCAATTAGTAACGCGAGTCAACAAGCGGGCGAAACAGTTAAGGGGGGCTTTCGGAGAGACTGACGCCAGGAAAGGGACCGCTCGATCACACCGGCGGCGGTCCGGTGCGCATCGCGCACGGCTTTGACACAAAAACGCCTCTGGGTCAGAGAGGCGGAGGCGAGCCGGGCTGCCCATGAGCCAGGGCAACGTCAGCCGCGAGGCGGTCTATTCGTCATCGTCCACGATCGGGCCGCCGCGCTTTTTGTAGCGGTAGGTGATGCGCCCGCGCGTGAGATCGTAGGGGGTCAGTTCCACGCGCACGCGGTCTCCCAGCAGGATGCGGATGTAATACTTGCGCATCTTGCCGGAAAGATAGGCCAGCACCTTGTGCCCGGTCTCCAACTCGACCAAAAATTGAGTATTCGGCAGGGCTTCGACAACCGTGCCTTCTATCTCAATCTTATCGTCTTGGGTTTTTGCCATAGGTTGCTTTCTCTGCTATCCGAACAGGGTATGAAGGCCCGGCACCGGCCTGGACCTCAAAACAACGCCAGGGCGTGGTCTGCTCGCTCCCACGCCCCCTGGCGAGTCAGGCATTGCTACGCAGCGTTTAGTACGTCTTGCGCTGCTTGCGGCGAGCGCGGCGGATCGCCTTTTTCTTCTGGATGCGACGCAGCTCGCTCTTGGATACGTACCAACGCTTGCGGCGCACCGTGCTGAGGATGCCGCTCTTAGCGACACTCTTACGGAAGCGCTTCAGAAGCTGATCCTGCGATTCGCCAGGTTGAAGCTCGACATAAGACATGCAGTTTCACCACCTTTCTGTGTGTCTGGTCTCCGTGTGTCCGGTGACGTGCAGGGCGCGCCCCACGACAAACAAACAAGGGCAGGTCACAACAAGAGCCTGCCCTCGCAATCGTTCACGAGCGCCGCGTTACGACGGATTCTTTACTCGGCAACAGGCTCGTCCTCGGTCACCAATTCAACCGGGTCCGATTCTACACGGTCTACATCGCTTTGGCTAGCCTCAATTTCGCCTGCCATCGCGTCATCGGTCTCCGCCGATGCTTCGATCACCGGCAGCGCGTTCTCGACATCGCGAATGCTCAGGCCCAGCCGCTGGCGGTGCGGCTCGATGCTGATGATGCGCGCCTGGATTTCCTGGTTCTCGCGCAGCAACAGGGCCGGGTTCTCCGGGGCCGGGTCGGCGATCTGGCTGACGTGTAGCAGCGCCTCAATGCCCGGCTCAAGGCTCACAAACGCGCCGAACTGGGTCACGCGGCTGACCGTGCCCGTGACGACCTGGCCGACATGGTACAGTTCATCGACCTGCGACCAGGGATTGGGCTGGAGCCGTTTGAGCGACAGGCCAATCCGGCGGCCATCCTGGTCGAGACGCAGCACGAAGACCTCGATCTCTTGCCCGACGGTCAGCAGTTCGCGCGGGTGCTTGACGCGGTGCCACGCCAGCTCGCTGATGTGGATCAGACCGTCAGCTCCGCCCAGATCGACAAATGCGCCAAAGTCGCGCAGGCCGCTGACTTTACCCCGGCGAATCTCGCCTTCGGCCAGCTTGTCGAGCAGTTCGTCTTTGCGGGCGTCGCGCATCTCGCGCTGAGCTTCGCGCTGGCTGAGCACCAGGCGGCGACGGCGGCGGTTGACCTCGATGATCTTGACCGAGATCGGTTTGCCGACCATGTTCACCAGGTGATCCTTGCGCTCGTCTTCGCTCATGCCGCGCGGCAGATCGACCACATGGCTGGCAGGGATGAAGCCGCGCAGGTTGCCGAAGGGCACGATCAGGCCGCCCCGGTTGGCGTCGGCGACTTCGCCGTTGTAGACCTCTTCCGAGGCCATCATCTCTTCGGCGCGAATCCAGTCTTCGTTTTGTTTGGCCTGTGCCACCGAGCAGATCATGTTGCCATCATCGTCTTCGGTCCGCACAATCATCACCGGAATTTCGTCGCCAATGTTGACATGGAACCCTTCATCCATCCGGTCCAGGTCACTGCGCTGCACAACGCCATCCCGCTTCATGCCGAGGTCTACCAACAGCCCCATGCTGTCGATAGCCAGTACCGTCCCCATCACGATGTCACCGCGCATGGGCTGCTCGACCGCGAAGGACTCCTCCAGCAAGGTGAGGAAATCCATCTCGGCCTCTGTCGTCTGATTCTTCACGTTTGATGTGTCTACCATAATACTCTGGCTATCCCCCCAAGGGTCGAAGTTTGTTGACTCGGAAAAGGCAACAAAAACGGCAGCCGCTGCCCAGGGGACAGGCTGCCGGTGTGTTCAGTGCCGTCAGACGACGCGCAGTGCACCACGCTTGCTTACGAGACGATAGGTTGTTTCAAGATGTGCATGAAGCCCCGCAACAAACCGTCCTGATCTCAAAGCCAATCGTATACGCCTGCGCGCCCTCCTTTCCAAAGTCGTGCGGAATTATAGCGGCAGACGGCGCGCTTGTCAAACCTTTCACGAATGCGCGCGGCAAGATCGCGCCATCGCGCCATGTGCACCAGCCCGATCTACCCGATCCGCCCGCCCAACAAAACCGGGCGACCCGCCCACGCGGATCGCCCGGTTGCCTGCTGAGCTTATCGCCCACCGCGCGGGTGATCTACTCATCCGCCGCCGGGGTATCGTCACTCTCAGCGGGTACGTCTTCGTCAGGTGCGCCTTCGTCCGGCGCGGGCTGATCTTCGGCAGGGGCTTCGCCCGCCTCTGCGGACCGGGCCGCGCTCTCATCGACGCCCCAGCGCTGCGTGAACCCTACCCGGCGCTGCTCTGGCTCCAGGCGGCTGATGCGCAGTTGTAGCCGGTCGCCCTTTTTGACATAGCTGTACGGCTCTTTGAGCGTACCGTCGCCCATTTCGCTGAGGTGCAGCAGCCCTTCGAGGCCATCATCCAGCGCGATGAACGCGCCAAAATCGACCACGTTGGTGACTGTCCCCTCGACCAGCATCCCCTCATCATAGTGATCAAGCGCTTTTTCCCAGGGATCGGCCAGCAGGCGCTTGCGGCTGAGCGCGATGCGGTTGTTCTCGCGGTCGAGGTTCAGCACATACACCTCGATTTCCTGCCCCACCTTGAGCACGTCGCGCGGGTGATCCACGCGGTGCCATGCCAGCTCGCTGACGTGGATCAGGCCATCCGCGCCGCCCAGGTTGACAAATGCGCCAAAATCGCGCAGGCCGGTCACCGTACCCTTGACCACATCGCCCTCGCCCAGTTCGGAAAGCAGGCGCGCTTTCTGCTGAGCGCGCCATTCGCGCTGGGCCTCGCGTTCGGAGAAAATCAGGCGGCGGCGATCCTGATCGACCTCGATCACCTTCACACCGATCTTCTGGCCGCGCAGGTCATCCAACACGTCGCGGCGCTCATTGCCCTGCAGGCCCGCGCTCACCGTCACCATGTGCGACGACGGGATGAAGCCTTCCAGGCTGCGCCAGCGCACCAGCACACCGCCGCGATTGTGCCCGGTGACTGAGACCTCGACCACTTCGTCGTTTTCCAACAACTTGCGGGCTTCGTCCCAGTCATATTGCTGGAGACCCATGTTGATCGAAACGACCAGGTTGCCGTCGCTGTCGCGCGGGTTGAGCACATACACCGGCACCGTCTGCCCCACTTTGAGCGACTTCCGGTAGGCCGGGTCGAGTCGTTCCAGGTCTTGCGATGTGACAATGCCGTCCTGCTTGGCCCCCATATCCACGATGATCTCGTTGGATTCGATCTGCAGGATTTCGGCGTTGCGGATCTCGCCCCGACGCGGCGGCTCGTAATCGAACGAGGCTTCCAGCATTTGCAGGAAGTCTTCTGGGCCACCCCCGTCCTGCGCCGACGGTTCGTTTGGCTGATCCTGATTCAGCGGCTGTTCTTGCTTTTTATCGTCGAAGCTCATTCCTAATGTCCACCTTGTGTAGGGAGTCTGCTCGCATCTGGTGCAGGGTTGGCGAACTCTACCGGGATTGCCGCGTCACAACCGGCACGTTGTGACACCTGCCATGTTCGCATCACGATCATAGCACAATAGGAAATCCACAGACGACTCCGCCCCGGCGCATGAGCCAGCCGCCGCAGCCCGGTACCATCATTCTACATATAAGTATAGCCTGAGCTTAGTCGCTCCACAAGCGGGACATTAGTAGAGTCATACAATCGGCATTTCGGGCGCTTACCACATAAAAAATGCGCCGGGCATATCCGGCGCATGACAGGCATACAGAAGAGAGAAGCAGGCAGAACGGCCTAGCCGTCCTGGTCCTCATCTTCGGGATCGTCGTCGTACTGGCCAGCGTCTCGATCGTCTTCGCGGTCCTCACCCTCGCTGTCAGAGCCATCATCCGAGCCGCCATCCGGGTTGTCACCAGCTACCATCGTCACCGTGTGATGCGTGCGGAACAGGCTGTACAGCCCCGGCTGGCCGGGCACCGACTTGAGCACATTCTCCGACTGCATGATCGAAATCCACAGGTCGAGGTCGTGATCGTCCAGGCCGGTCACCTGCTGGATGGCATCGGGCGTGATCGGCGTGCGGCTGTCGTAGAGCGTCAGCAGCGCCCGGATGAAGCGGTTGCGCTCGGCCAGGATGTCCATCACCTGCGGCGAGTTTTCTACCAGCGAGATGCCCTTGGTGGTGTAATCGCTCTGCGGATTGATGTATTCCTGAATGTCCACCGCGCCGTCTTCCTGCAGTTCTTCAACTGCCTGCTGGAAGGTCGTGTTGGGGTCAAATGGGCGCAGACGGCGGTGCAGGCTGCCCAGCGGGCACCATGCAAAGCCGCGGAAGCTGGTGAACTGCTCCACGCTGACGACCACCCGCCGGATCATGTCATCGACATCGGCGCGCGTCGCACCGGGGATCAACTGCTCGGTGATCTGCTCGGCAGGCTCGGCCAGCTTGATCACCGGCACCAGGTCTTCGGGGTTGTGCCGGTGAGGAACCAGTTCGCGAGTCAGCACGCCCTCGCGCACCAGGGTATCCACCCACTCCGAACGCCAGGTATCGGACGTATTCAAGCCCGGCCCCGTCATGCCGTGATCCATGCCGATCCCTTTGAGCAGAAAGCCGTAGTTGACATATTCCCAGCCGCGCACCTGGAGCGTATTGGCCACGCGGTGCACGATCCGGTCGCGGATCATGCGCGTCTTTTCGACTTCGCTGTTGCTCAGGTTGAGCGTGATGGTATTGGCATCCACGTCATAGGACAGCAGCCGCCGCGCGATGGCCTGGTTGAGCAGGTCCTCGGCGCGCTCTTCGTTGGGCACCACGTGCGTGTTGACCAGTTGGTCAACCAGCATCGTCCGGTCCACGCGGTCCACATCGTGCTGGAGCAGCAGGCGGTCGAGCTGCAAGATCACGCTCGACCACTGCGACGGGCGGAACTCCGGCTCCACCAGGTCCACTTCGGCATGGAAGCGGCGCGGGCCGGGCACCGGCTGCACCTGCACGGGCATATCGGCATGGCGGCGCAGGTTGCAGAAGCTCTCCACATATTCGACGTGCAGCGCCGGGTTCGATTCGACCAGGCGGCTGGTGCTGCCGCGCACCCCCCACACCACCACCTGCTTGTTGCGGCTGCGCACCGCGCTGAAGACTTCGTTGAAGTCGCGGTCGCCGGAGGCAATGATGAAGACATCGGCGCTGTCGGGACGCGCGCTGTCGTCCAGCACCTCTTTGGCGATACGCATATCGGCGCTGTTCTTGCCCGGCAGACTGAAGACCGGGTCGATGCCTGCGCGCGCCAGGCGGCCCGGCACCTCGTCGGAGATCTCGCGCCCGGTGCGGTCCACCAGCGGGGCGAGACTTCCCCGCTGGCCCCAGGGCGCATAGGCGGCCATGTGGACCACCTGCCCATGCGACTGGGCCTGCCGGATCATGCCGTTGAGCAGGTCGTCGATGTCCAGGATATAGCCCTGCTCACTCAGGCTGATCGAAATGTTCTCGAAATCGATATACAGCGCAACGGTCTTGCTGGGGATGCCCAGGATCGCTTCGAGCGGCTGAAAAATCACGTCGTGCACATCGGGCGGCAGTTCATCGCCCCAGATGCGGATGCGGGCGCGGTCGGTAGTCTGTACGCGGTGCACCAGGGTAGAGATATCGAGCTGCGTGGTGGCAATGATCAGCTCATCCACCGACTGCGACTCGAAGGAAAAGTAATGCATGAGCAGTGCGTCGGCCACAAATTTCCGGTCCGGCACGTTGAACAGGTCGTAGCCCTCGCTGGCGAAGCCCTGCTGCACCCTGACGCCCGCGCTGCCGCTGGGCCGGCGGTAGCGATTCCAGTCGGCCACCGCCACAGCCACCAGTTCGCTGGGGCTGCCCAATCCAGCCGCCAGCGACGCGCTGTTGATCAGGGCGGTGGCGACCGTCTGAATATCCATCGCCACGCCGCGCGCTTCGAGGCGTTGGAGTAAGTCATCAACATCCACAATCAAAAAAGCGGTCATTCGCAGCGCTCTCTAACCCATGCCTCAAGGGACCAGTAACCATCCCCAACCCTGTCGGGGCGTGGCGAACTACATGCATACGTTTGCGGAGTTTGGGCGACATTCGGGCGGGCAGAACACACTGAGGCAACAATTCTTCTGCGTCAAACTCTTTTTGGGTGCACAGTTCCCCGACTGGTCCAGCCTCAAAAAAATATATTGTGGACAGCCTTGAATAACCAGCTTTAGCTCGCCTGGGTCGCCAGCCCACACACAAACCGCGCATTAACTCACTTCATTGTAGCAGGGGCCGGGTGATTTTCCAAGTGACATTTTTGTATCAGCGGCCTTTTCCAGGCGAGATTGGCTAGTTTGACCAAGTGTTTTGGGCGATTTTCATCAAAAAAAAGGGGCGGAACTTGCAAGCGCTTTCAATCAACAGGCGGCGAACCATCCGGTGATAGGCAGGGGGATTGCATCAAAATATGTGACCCGCGCGAGTCCGGCCTCACCCCCACCTTCGCCGCGCCCTGCGGGCGCGTTGTCGGTTGCCCCCTCTCCGAAAATTTTCGGAGAG
>DAOUFU010000123.1:0-11283 GCA_034429275.1 Anaerolineae bacterium
CGGTGATGCGGGCGCGGCGGCGGTTTGAGCGTGGCGCGCCGCCGACGAGAACGAGGCGCGCGCCATCTGGTTGAGATCGCGCAGCACGTTCAGGAATCGGCGTTCGAGGTCGGTTCCGCGCAGGTCGGCAAGGGCACGGAAGTGCCGCCCCCCGATATAGACAATGAGCGAGCCATCCGACAGGTCGCGGTAGACGCGCAGCAGTTCGATGGAATCGGATGGGGCGTTCTGGTCTGGCGGCAGGGTCATGGTAATGTCCTCAGCAGGTTCAGGGGATTCGGGCACCTCTGCGGAGACAGCCGCTTCCGGGGCTGGGCTGACCGGCTGCGGGGCAGGCGCGGGGATCGGCTGGCGGTGTTCGGCGATGGGCGCAGGCGAGACATGGTCCAGTTCGCCCAGCAGGGCGTCAAAATCGGGCTGGGGCAGGTCGCCCATCAGCAGGTCGAGATCGGGCAGCGGCGCATCTATGGGCGCGCTGCGGGCGGGCGTTGCGGGCGCTTGCTGGGCGGCGGACGCTGCCGCCCACTGGGGATCCACCAGGCCGCGCACAGCCCGGTATACCGAGATGTAGAGCGGCGGCGGGATCGGGCGGCCTTCTTTGGCGGCTTTGCGGCGCTCATTGGAACGGCGGATGATGGCATACATCAGGCCGAGCCACAGGATGGTCAGCGCGCAGACTAACGCAATCAGCCCAAATAACTGCTGCATAAAGGTATCGGAGTTGGAAGCTTGCTGCGCCAGGACGATCAACCAGCCGGGCAATATCGTGTACATGGGCGCTCCTGCAAGACAAAAAAAGTGATACACAACCAGCCAACATGTTTCAGTATCGTTAAGGCGGGCATGTTTGGCAAGTGGGGCACAGGTGAGTTCCCCGCTGGCCCACCACTGTTTTTTCGATGGGGTGACCGCAGCGCGGGCAGGGCTGGCCGGTCTGCCCATAGGCGCGGAAGGTCGTCTGCGCCGAGCCGCGCGTGCCGTCAGGTTTGCGGTACCAGTTGACGCTGGCCCCTTCGTGATCGATGCCCGACGCCAGCACCTGGCGGATCGCGGTGTACAGCTGCGCGACCTCATCCGGCGAGAGCGTATTGGCGCGGCGCAGCGGATGAAGCTGGCTGGTCCACAGCGCCTCGTCCGCGTAGATATTGCCGATGCCCGCGATAAAATGCTGGTCGAGCAGGATCGGTTTGATCGGCCCGCTGCGCCCGGCCAGGCGCTCGCGGAAGAGGTCGAGCGTGAAGGAGTCGTCGAGCGGCTCCGGCCCCAGGTGCCCCAATACGGCGATCGGGTCTTCCACCAGCAGCACGCGCCCGAACTTACGGGAATCGGAGAAGCGGAGCTGGTGGGCGTTGTCGAGCTGGAACACCACGCGCACCCAGCGATCTGCCTCGTTCATGGCGTCGTCGGGCACGACATACAGCCGCCCGGTCATCTTCAGGTGGATGATCAGCGTGTCGGGGTCGAGCGTGATCACGATGTACTTGGCGCGGCGGGCAATGGCGCGCACCGGCTGCCCGGCGATCCGCGCGGCGGCGAGCGGCAGGTCCGGCGAGAGCGCGCGCGGCCAATCGCAGGTCAGGCCGGTGATGGTGCGCCCGACGAGCGGGGCGCGCAGGCCGCGCACAACGGTTTCAACTTCGGGCAGTTCGGGCATGAGCTTCCTTTTCGCCAGCAGAGTGATTACCGTCTTTTCGTTTTATGCGGGGCGCTGGGCCGCAACTCCCAGCCATTCCGTCGCCGGGTGATAGGGTGCGCCGGCCAGGTCGCTCCAGATGCCGCGCACGGCAAACCCCGCTTTTTCCAGCACGGCGGTGATGCTTTCGCGGGTGTAATCCACAAACCAGTTGCGATAAACGCTCACTGTGCCGCCGGTGGTGACGACCACGTATTGATCGCAGTGGGTGCTGGCTTCGGGGTAGTGGAAGCTGCGTTCGAGCACCAGGTGCGGTTCGGGCTTCCAGAAGCCGGAGTCGAGCACCTGCCAGCCGTTCAGTGTGCGGTAGCGGGCACTGTGGGCGGCGGTGGTGACATCGAAGATGAACCACCCGCCGGGCTGCAACGCGCGATAGACCCGGCGCAGCAGGTCGGCCAGCACGTCGGGCGCGAAGGTGTTCAGTTCACCGTAGATTTGCAGCGCCAGCGCGTACTGCTCGAAGTCATCCAGCGCCAGGAAGTTCTCGCGGCGGTAGGTGATCACCAGCCGCTGACGGGCGGCATTCTGCCGCGCATAATCCAGCGAGCGCTGCGAGACATCGATGCCGGTCACGCGCAGCCCGGCCCGCGCCAGCCGCTCGGCGTACAGGCCTGGCCCACAGCCGAGATCGAGCACCTGGTCGCCGGGATCGGGCTTGAAGCGGGTGATCAGCCAGCGTACCGTCTGCTCGATGGTGGCCGGGCGACGGCTGGCGGCGTCGGTGTCCGGGCTGAGATGGGCGGCCAGCATCCCCTGCGAGATGTGCGGATCGTCCCAGAAGTGCGGCTCGCCGGGCGCGAACAACGGCGGCGGCTCGCTCAGGCTGCGCAACAGGTCTAGATTGAGCGCGTGCGAAGGGGTGATCAGGGATGGGCGGTCATCCGGTGACGGTGCGGGATGGCTCATGGTCCGGTCCGTTCTGGCTGTGGGCGGAATCTACTTCCGAGTGTACCACAGTCCGCCTGTTTGGTGGGGCTGAGAGGACACAAGGGGGGTGCATTCCAAATTGGGGGCGAAATTGCGAAGACTTCGCCCCCGTCGTGCCTTTTGATAAGGTGAGCGGATAGGGGTGGGCGAACGGCTGGCCTCACCCCCGACCTGCGCGCCTCATGGGAGGCGCCTGGTCTGCCCCCTCTCCGAAAATTTTCGGAGAGGGGGCGAAGCGGCCTGGTTTTGGCCGCGCGGGGGTGAGGCCGGGCACCCCCCACAGTCTCATGCCCCGAAAATGGCATACGCCCGCGCGCGGGAGGTTTCCACCCGGCGCGCATAGGTCAGGCGTAGTTGGTGCGATACGCTAATAGCGGTACAATACCCGCCATTTGCACGCGAACACCAATCGCCGCACGCGCGGCCCCCCGAACAATCACACGTTGGGAGTTGGGATGGTATGCACCGGTATGCGAGTTTTTTCCTGATCCTGCTGATCGCAGTCCTCGCGGGCTGTAACTTTAACATTGACGATTCCGCGCCCTCGCCCACGCCCGGCACACCCATCGCCTGGGCGACCGTGTGGACGCCCACCATCACACCGATGTCAACGGCAACGCCGTTTGCATCGGCCACGCCGCCGGTGTCGGAGATACCGCCGGTGTCGGAGATACCGCCAGCGTCGGAGACACCGCTGGCATCCGAGACTCCGCCGGAGTCGGAGACTCCGCCGGAGTCGGAGACTCCGCAGCCGACCGCCACCTCGACGCCATTCGAGCTGCCCACCCGCACGCCGACTCCGCTCGCCGCGCTGCCCGAAGCGACTGCGCTGCCCGCCATGCAGGTCTTCACGCCGACTCCACCGCCGACTTTCACCCCGGCACCGTTTGTCCCGGCGACTGAAGTCGCGTTTGTGCCATCGCCCACCGTGACGCCGATCATCGTGCCCAGCGTGACGCCGATCCCCTACTTCCCGGCCATCACCGCGCTGCCCACCCTGACTCCCGCGCCAACCCTGACGCCGATGGTCATCTCGCCGACCCCGGTTCCGGCAGTGACCGGCGTCATCGCGCCGACCAACACGCCGATCTACCAGCAGCCGCCCACCTTCACCCCTGCGCCGATCATCACCCTGCCGACCTCGGCCCCGGCAGCAGCCCGAGTCTGTGCCACCTGCGGCAACCTGCGGCTGCGCGATACGCCGGGCAGCGCCGGATCGGTGATCGCCACGCTGGACGCCCTCACGCCGGTGACCATCATTGGCCGCACGCAGGACAACAGTTGGGTGCAGATCGTGCTGGTCTCCGGGCTGAGCGGCTGGGTCGCCAGCCAATACCTGGACATCACCATCGACCTGGCGGCGGTCTCGGTGACGGGCAATGCCGTCATGCTGCCCACAGCGGTGAGCGCGGTCGTTGTGCCACCGCCTACCACCATTATTTCGGGCGTCTCATCCCACGCGCGCCAGATTTATCTCAACGGGCGGGCGATGGGCGTGCGCGGCAACGTCTTCTCGAAAGTGGGCGACAGCATCACCGTCGCGCCCTACTACCTGCACCAGTTCGTCGATGTGTATAACCTGGCCGACTACAGCTACCTCGCGCCCGCCCTGCGCTTCTTCTATGGGCCGGATGCGACTGGTGGCAACCCCTTCTCGCGCAATTCTCTGGCGGCGGGCAACGGCTGGAGCACCGCCACCGTGCTCGACCCCAACTCCGCCGCGCCGGGCATCTGCCAGCCGGGCGAAACCCCGCTGCAATGTGAATACCGAGTCGCCAAGCCCGCCGTTGCGATCATCATGTTGGGCACCAACGACAGCGGCGGCCTGCCCATCGCCACCTACCGCGCCAACATGCAGCGCATCATCGACATCAGCATCAGCATGGGCGTGATCCCGGTGCTCAGCACCATCCCCCCGATGCGCTATGAAGCCTCGCGCGATGCGCGCATCGCGGACTACAACGCCGTGATCATTGCGCTGGCGCGGGCCAACGACATCCCGCTGATCAATTACTGGGCGGCCATGAACGGGCTGCCCAACCAGGGCCTCGCGCCGGACGGCGTGCATCCCAACGGGCATCCGAGCGCTTTCAACTGCCACCTGGATGCTGAGCACCTTCAGTATGGCTACCCCATGCGCAACCTGACCACGCTGCAGATGCTGTATGAGCTGTGGCGCCAGGTGCTCTACGATGGCGCGACCTATGTGCAAAACCCCACCGTGCAGCAGCCCTCTACCGTGCCGACGGCGGCCCCGCCGGATGGCTCGAACGTCCCCACCGGCCCGGTGGATACGACGACCTATAGCTGCCCCGGCACGCTGCCCATCCGCCTGACGGTGGGCAGCCAGGGCCGCGTGACGCCCGGCCTGCCGAACAAAGTGCGCGCCACTCCCTCGATGAGCGCGGCTACTGTGGGCAGCATCCCCGGTGAGGCCACCTTCTCGGTCGTGGGCGGCCCGGTCTGCGCCGATGGCTATACCTGGTGGCAGGTGACCTACGAAGGGGTCACCGGCTGGACAGCGCAGGGCGACGCCAGCGAATACTGGGTCGAGCCGATCATCCCGTGAGGTGGAACTTTCACGCGGGATGGGCCTCTCCCTGATGCGCGTAGGGGCGGGTATTCGACACCCGCCCTTACCATTGGGCGACAGGCCAGTCACGCCCGGCCTGTGACCGGGATCGTTCACCAGGGACCTGGCTCCGATGCGAGCAAAGGTTGGCAGGTCCTCGTTTGGCAAAGTGACAGGGAGGCCAGACTCTCGCTCGAAAGCGCGCTGTCTGGTTTTGCGTGCGCCGGTGGTTCAGGCGTATTCCATTTTCGGGGCATGAGACTGTGGGGGGTGCCCGGCCTCACCCCCGCGCGGCCAAAACCGGGCCGCTCCGCCCCCTCTCCGAAAATTTTCGGAGAGGGGGCAGACCAAGCGCCTCCCATGAGGCGCGCAGGTCGGGGGTAAGGCCGAACTCTCGCGGGTCACGTATTTTGATGCAATCACCCTGTGGCTCATCCCTCTAGCGATCTCTAAGAATCCGCGTTACACTAGAAGACGTCGGGAGCCACTACCAGGCGAGCGGACTGGTCAGCAAAAAACCTAGTAGTGTTTTTTCGCTTATTCAAGCCCCAACGAGTGTTTATTCCGCTCGCCGACTGTCTGCTGGGGGAACGATCCTGCCGCGCGCGCGGCAGGCAAAGGCACAGTCACCAACGCATTGTGTTGTTTACCTGCGATGGAGGGAGCTATGCCCGACAACCGGTCCACTGAGGTTCAGCGCTTTCGAAAGGAACAGGGAGCTACCCGGCTCCACCTGCTCACCGTCAATTCGCCGTTTGGCCCCAGTCAAGATCGGTACGTGCTCACCGAACTACCGCACGAGACGTATTTGTTCGAGTGCGCCAAGTGTTCGCCGCGTGTGAGCCTGGGATACGGCCAGCTTCACACCGTGTCGCCGGAGACTCTGCGTGCTTTTTTGAATGCAGTCAGCGAAGCCGAAGACGCCTGGACCCAGATCGAGCCGGACGGCACGCCTGCCGCCGAAAGCGCGTCCTCACGCGAGAGTGCGCCATCGCGTGAGGGCGCGCCCTCACGTAACGGTGCGCCGGTGGGCCTGCACGATGGCCTGACCATCACCGTCGAAGTGGCCGATTCTGCCGGTTATCGCCGGGCGCGCATCATCGATCCGGCCCCGGACAGCCCCCAGGCACGCCTGCTGAATGCCTGGCTGCTCGCTTTCCCGCAGGTGCGGCGCGCCCTGCAGTGAGCGCCGCGTAGAAGTGAGGAGTCATGCTCGATCTTGGAATCGTGATTGTCAACTGGAACACGCGCGACCTGCTGCGCGAATGCCTGCGCTCGGTGTATGCGTCGCAGGGGGTCAGCCTGCGCGTGGTGGTGGTGGATAATGCTTCTTCGGATGGCAGCGCCGAGATGGTGCGTGCCGAATTCCCACAGGCCGAGGTGATCGCCAACCGGGACAACCCCGGCTTTTCCACCGCCAATAACCAGGGTTTCCGGCTGCTGGGCTTCGCCCAGGGCGAGCAGTTGCCGCCCGACCGCGTGCCGCGCTATGCCCTGGCGCTCAATCCCGATACCGTGCTGCCGCCCGATGCCCTGGCCGAGATGGTGGCCTATATGGATGCCGACGAGCGAATCGGCGCAGCAGGCCCCAAACTGGTGCTGCTCAATGGCCAGCTCGACCTGGCCTGCCGTCGCAGCTTCCCCAGCCCGGCCATCAGCTTCTATCACATGATCGGACTGAGCAAGTTGTTTCCCCACAGCCGCCGGTTTGGACGGTATAATATGACATATCTCGATCCCGACGTAGAGACCGAAGTCGACTCGGTCGTCGGGGCGTTCATGATGGTCCGGCGCGCCGTCATTCAGCGCGTCGGCCTGTTCGACGAATCGTTCTGGATGTACGGAGAAGACCTCGATTGGGCGTACCGAATCAAACAGGCCGGGTGGAAGGTGATGTACAATCCCCGCGTGACGGTGACTCACGTCAAACGGGCAGCCAGCCGCCAGTCACGCCGGGCGCAGACCGAGTTTTACCGGGCGATGCTGATCTTCTATCGCAAGCACTACCGGGCCACAACCCCCTGGTGGCTTCACAGCCTGATCCTGCTGGGGATCGCGCTGAAGGGGGGCCGCCCGGTGTGGCGCGACCTGACGCATTCCGCCGCCGGTTCGAGCTAGACACTTCGCTCGACCGCAAAATCCGTGGGCTGCTGCACGCGTCGCTGCTTCCGCTCGATGTGCTGATGCTGTCGCTCGGCTTTTTGCTGGGCTACCAGATGCGCGCGTGGCTGCCGCTCCCTGCCGTGCCGGTCAACCCGCCGCCGTTCAGCGAATACCTGCCGATGATGTTTGTGCACGTGCTGGCGGTGGTCATCGTGTTTTACATGATGCGCATGTACCACCAGCGCCGCGCCGTCAGCCGCATCGACGAAGCCTACGCCGTCGCACAGAACGCCTCCATCGGCACGTTCATGGCCGTCGCCATCGAAACCCTGGCCTTCAAAAACAGCGGTTTCGATCTCGATTACCCCCGCGGCGTGATCATTTACGCCTGGCTGTTGGGCATCGCGCTGGTCATCGCTGGGCGCGAGCTGCACCGCCAGGTCACCGTGCGCCTGCGCGATTGGGGCATCGGGCGCGACAACGTGCTGATCATCGGGTCGAGCGATGTCTCGCGGCGCATCATCCAGCAGATCACCTGGTCGTCGCACCTGGGCTACAACATCGTCGGCGTGGTCAACGGCAAGCCGGGCACCACCGTTGCGGGCATCCCCATCATCGGCAGCACCGGGCAGATTCCGGAGCTGATCGACCAGTACGAGGTGGACGAGGTGATCATCGCCCTGCCCGATGCCTCGCACCGCGAGCTGGTCGAGCTGGTCAGCATGTGCCAGCGCGGGCGAGTCAGCATCAAGGTATACCCGGACATCTTCGCCTATATGACGAGCGGCATCACCGTCGATGACCTTAACGGGATGCCGATGCTCAGCGTGCGCGATGTGGCGCTGCGCGGGTGGAAGCTCAGCCTCAAGCGCGGCATGGATATCATCGGCGCGAGCATTGGCCTGGTGCTGCTCAGCCCCTTGATGACCCTGACCGCCCTGTTGATCAAGCTGGAGTCGCCCGGCCCGGCCTTTTTCTGCCAGGACCGCATGGGCCTCGACGGCCACTCGTTCCCCATGATCAAGTTCCGCTCGATGCGCCAGGATGCCGAGAAAGACGGCCCCGGCTGGACCACCGAGGGCGATCCGCGCGTGACCCGCATGGGTCGGTTGATGCGCAAGACCAACTGGGACGAGATTCCCCAGTTGATCAACGTGCTGCTCGGCCAGATGAGCATGGTCGGTCCGCGCCCGGAACAACCCTACTACGTCCAACAGTTCCGCGAATCCATCCCGCGCTATATGGAGCGCCACCGCGAGAAAGCGGGCATGACCGGCTGGGCGCAGGTCAACGGGCTGCGCGGCGATACCTCCATCCTGGAGCGCACCAAGTATGACCTGTGGTATGTCGAGAACTGGTCGCTGTGGCTCGACATCAAGATTGTGCTGCGCACGATCTTCCAGATGATCTTCGGGCGCAACAAAAACGCCTACTGACCCGCGACCAGGATGACCACCTCACGCCGCACTTGGGGTCTTTGGGCCGCCGCAACGATCTTTTTTGTGCTGCTGGCAGCGGTGGCCCTCCACCCGCTGATGGCCCATCTCACCACGCACCTGCCCGGCACCCCGCGCCAGCCCACCACTGACTTCTTCCACTTCCATTGGAATTACTGGTGGATCGGGCACGCGCTGGCCGAACCTGACCTCAACGTGTATGAGACGAACTACGTCTTCGCGCCCTATACCAGCAGCCTGGCGCTCCATACCCTGACGCCGTTCTGGTACCCGCTGTGGGCGCTGATCACCCGGCTGTATGGCCCACCCATCGTCGGCACGATCCCGGCGATGGCAGCCATCATGGCCGCGTCGATGGCGTTGAGCGGCCTGGCAACCTTCGCGCTGCTGCGGCGGTACGCGGTCAGCACGGGGTTGGCGCTGGCGGGCGGCTCGCTGATGGCCATCTCGCCCATTATGCGTCATGGCGTCTTCTGGACTAACCCGAACCTGATGGGCTGGTTCTGGCCGCCCGCCCTGCTGTTGATCTGGGACCGGGTGACGCGCGAGCAGGTGGCGGGGCATGTCCGCGCGGCGGCGGGCTGGAGCCTGCTGCTGGGCGGCGCGCTCTACGGTATGGCGCTCACCGACCTGCAGATGTTCCTGCTGGTCAGCCTGCTGGTGATCCCCTTTGGCCTGCGCACCCTGATCACCTGCCCAGGCGCGCGCACCTGGTTGATCGGTTGGGCGGCGGTGGCCGCAGCATCCGCGCTGATGCTGATATGGTGGGCCGGGCCGCTGCCTGCCCTGCTGCACTATGAGCGGGGCACCGGCACGTCGATGCCTGCCGATCTCGCGGTCAGCGTGGCATTCCCCAAAGGGTTCGTGTGGCGCATCACCGGCCACGTGGCGACGGTGTCCTTCGGCGCGGTGATCCTGCCGCTGACGGGGCTGGCCCTGGCGCTGAGCCTGGCCGCCCGCCGCGCGCGCCCCAGAGTCATGTTCCCGGCGGGGCGCTGGTCCTGGCTGGCATTGGTCCCCGCTCCGCTGATTCTCTCGGCAGGCGCGTCGATCACCGTGCTGGGGGTGGAAATTCCCCTGCCCTACCGCTTGCTGCACGAGGCGCTCGGCGGCATGTTCCGCTACCCGGAACGCTTCGCCACGGTGGCAACACTGCCCGCGTTGGTGTTCGCGCTGCAAACGCTGACTCCGCTCGCCGCGCGGCTGCGCCGCGGATGGCGACTCGCCGTGCCGGTGATCCTGCTGCTGGCCGTCTTCGCCGATGGGCGGCTCTACGACCCGGTGCCCATTCGCCCCGCGCCAACTCGCTATGCCATCTACGACCAGATCGGCCAGGAACCCTACGATTACGTGGTGCTCGAAGTGCCGACCGGCGCATCGAGCGGCGAAGGGCTGGTCGGCGAAGCGGAATACGCGACGCTGCAGTGGTACGGCCTGGCACATGGCAAGCGCATGATCAACGGGCATGTCTCGCGCGTGGACGCGATGCACTACTGGCTGATGCGCACCGATGACCCGGCTCTGGCCTGGCTCGGCCAGCGCCGCCTGTATGATCCCGATGCGGTGCCCGTCCGCCTGCGAGAGATCATCATCACCTACCCGGTGGGCTATGTGATGGTCCATACCGATATGATCGCCCGCTACACCGGCGAATCGACCGTGCGCGAGGTCATCCGCACGCTCAACAGTATGGTTGACCTGCTGTGCCCGGTGGCGGAAGAAGGCGCGCTGATTGCTTACCGCACGGCCTGGCACCCGGATGGCTGCCCACCTCGCACACCGACGCGCACCGCGCCTGGCATCTACGTGCTGGACCTGGGCGCGCCCGGCGATTCCGGCTTCCTGGGCGAGGGCTGGTGGTGGGCCGAAACGATCGTGCCGGGTGTGGATGCGCGCTGGACCGGCGACGGTCCTTCGGCGAGGCTGTACCTCGCGCTGCCGCCGGGCGAATACCGCGTCACCGTCAACGCGCAGGCGTATGATCACGACCGCGCCCTGACCCTCTACGCCGGGGGCCGCGCGCTGGGGACGGAGACCATCCCGGCGGAGGCGCTGAGCGCAGCCGTGTTTGACCTGCCCGCCGCTTTCTCCGGGCGGATGATCGCGCTTGATCTGGAAGCGGGCGAACCGGTCCAGGCGAGCGCCGAACGCGCGCTGGCGCTGATGGTCGAGAGTCTGCGCTTCGAGCGGGTGGGCGACTGATGACCGCGCCGACTTGAGTGTGTATGCAAACCCTCATCCCCCGGCCCCTTCTCCCCCAGGGAGAAGGGGAGCCGCAGCCCTGACGTTCGTTATCTTGGGGATGTGACAGGCATTGTACTACTTTGCATACACGCCCTAATCTGGCCGGGCAAACGCATCAAAAAAACTGTTTCGGTTGACGCGCATTGCCTGCCCCTGATGCCCATTGGCCCTGCGATCGGGTATGAGAGGCGAATGGCTGGCCTCACCCCCGCGCGGCCAAAACCGGGCCGCTTCGCCCCCTCTCCGAAAATTTACGGAGAGGGGGCAACCGACAACGCGCCCTGCGG
>DAOUFU010000124.1:0-32595 GCA_034429275.1 Anaerolineae bacterium
GGCAAAATGCGGCCCGTCAACAAAAAAGCCCAGGACCGTGATCCTGGGCTTCTGTGCCGAAGGTGGGAGTCGAACCCACACCCCCTAATGAGGACTACGCCCTGAACGTAGCGCGTCTGCCAATTCCGCCACTTCGGCGTGAAGTTGGTTTCATTTTAGCGTGTTACCGCGTCTTGTCAAGGCCGAAGTTGCGCTTGCAGCCGGTGGAGTATTCGCTCACCTAACCGGCGAAGTGCCAGTCTTGAATGTGCCGGAAACGGTCGCTGGTCGTGCTCAGGTAACCAAACTGTACACCCTGCAGGCGTGCATCGGCAGCATAGGTATACAGCGGGTAATACAGCACCAAAGCAAGCGCCCGCTCGGCAAACAGAGTCTGGAACCGCCGGTAATATACCGCCCGGTTGACCCCCACCGGATCGCGCCGCGCATTTTCCAGCGCTTCGCTCACCCGCCGATCATCCATCCCCCCAAAATTCTGCCCATCAGCACTCTGCCCCTGGTGCCAGAACACAAACGGATCCGGGTCAGCGTGCGGTTCAAAACTCAGTTCAACCAGGGCAGCGTCGAAGTCGCCCTGATCCAGGCGCGTCAAGAATTGGGTACGATCGACCACTTCAACAGACGCATCAAACTCAAGCTGCTGCCACGCCGCCGCGACATCTTCGGCCAGCGCCACCAGCGCCGGATCGTCGAGTGTCAGGATCGTCAGCGCCCGCTGGGGCAGATCGAGTCCGCTCAATTCCGCCGTCTGACTGGTTTCGCCGCTGGCGTCTTGAGCTTCAGGTGTGCCGCTCTCCCCCTCGGCGGAAGGTGTACTCTCCGCCGCGACTTCTGGAACAGGCGTGGGTGTGGCAGCGGCATCGGCAAATGTCACATTGGAATTCGCCAGGGTGGACTGTGCCAGAGCCAGGTTATAGACCGGCCAGGGGAGATCAGCGACATAGGCCCATGAGCCGGGGATCAGCGGGCTGTCGGCAGGGATGGCGCGCCCCGCCAGATGAGTCTGCACCAGCCCGTGACGATCGACTGCTTCGGCCAGCGCGATCCGCGCGCGCGGGTTGCGCACAAAGCCAACCTCGTTCCGCTGCCAGTTGTAGATCAACACGCCAACATTCGGCTGAATACCGGTGTATAGGGCAGCACCGGGCAGCGCCGCAGCAGATGCCAGCAGATCGGCAGGAACGCCGCTCAAGCTGTTGATCTCACCCCGACGATAAGCATCCAATGCAGCCTCAGCGCTGGGATATGTGCGGAATACGATCCGGTCGAGCGCATAACCAGCCTGACCTTCTGGGCGCTGGCGATACACCGGCGCTACCCGGAGCTGCGCCCCATCAATCTGCCCATTCGTAGCAGTCAGTGCCTCAAGCTGGTAAGGACCGGTCCCGATCGGCGCGAGATTGAAGGGATGGCTGGCAAGTTTATCGACCGGGAAACCTTCCAGTACATGCGCTGGCAGCAGTCCGATTTGCAGGTAATCGGGGAATGAAGCAAGTGGTTGGGTCAGCCGAAAGCGTACCAGGTGATCAGCAAGTTCATCTGCTTCAATGGTCCGCCAGAAGTCACGCAAGGTAGCTGAACCCGGAAACTGGGGATGACTCATCACGTTAATCGTGAATACCACATCGCGCGCCTCAAATGGCACACCATCCTGCCACAAAACGTCCTGGCGCAGCACAAACACGTATTCCAGGCCATCCGCCGAAATCGTCCACCGCTCGGCCAGATCCGGAATCACTTCGCCGTAGTCATTGACGGTTGTGAGACCCTCAAAAATCAGCGAGGTGATGTCTCGATCAACCGGGTTAGACATTGCCAGCACCGGGTTCAGTCTGCCAATTTGCCCCACCACACCTTCGACCAACACGGCAGGCACAGCCGCCACCGGGACCGGAGTAGGATTGGCAGCCACAGGCGTCGGCTCTGCCGGGACGGGAGTTGGAGACTCGAACGTAGGCTGAGCAGACGGAGCCACCAGCGGTTCAGGCGTCGAATCCGCCGCGCGATCGGACCGTGTGGCGATGGCGACTACCAGCAAGATGCTGGCCGCAATCAGGGCAAAAAACGGCAGGCGCAGTCCCTTGAGCATAGGGCCTCCTCAAAACAAACGGGGTGTTCTGCGCAACCGCAAAACACCCCCATGATCCACACTGGCTCGTGAGCCGGGTCAGCCAATACCCCCTGGCCGCGACACTCTGCTAAATTTCCTGGATGAGCAGTTGAATGATCGCGTTCGCCAGAAATGCTATCGCCAGCCCGACGGTGATCTGGAACAGGGTCTTTTCCAGGCCGCGCCGCGTCTTGGTCAGGCCCATACTGTCACCGCCGCCAAACAAGCCACCCAAGCCCTGCCCCTGCCCTTGCAGCACGATCACAACGATCAGGGTGATCGATGTCAAAATCTGGATGATCTGGAGCGCATCTTGTACAGACATAGAGTATCTTTTCTCCTCGGATTGCAAGCGGGGCGATTATAGCACGCCCACGCGCGCTTGCAAGGGCGACTTGGCGCGCGTGGACGGCCCGGTGAACCAGCTAGATTTTGGGCCCCGCCGCAACCACCTCAGGCGGCGAGTCTGCCTCGAATTTGCGGAAGTTGTCGATATACCGCCCGGCTAGCTGCCGATATTTGTGCCAGTATTCCTGCTCGCTGGGCCATGACTGCGCCGGGTATAAAACACTCTCCGGCACACCGGGGCAGGTCTTTGGCACTTCGAACCCAAATACAGGATCGGTGTAATAGTCCACATCGAGCAGCGAGCCATCGAGCGCTGCGTTCAGCAGGGCGCGTGTGTGTCGAATGCTGATACGTTTGCCCACACCGTAAGGGCCACCTACCCAGCCGGTATTCACCAGCCAGCAGTTGACCCCATAACGCAAGATCTTGCGCTTCAGCAGATCGCCATAAAAGACCGGGTGGTGAACCATGAACGGCGCGCCAAAACATGCGCTGAAGGTGATCTCCGGCTCTGTGCCCAGGCCCACTTCTGTCCCCCCTACTTTAGAGGTATATCCAGAAATGAAATGGTACAGCGCCTGGTCAGGAGTCAGCCGGGCGATGGGCGGCATCACACCCTGCGCGTCACACGTCAGCATGATGATATTCTTCGGGTGCCCGCCCCGCTTTTCGTTGATGGCATTCTCGATGAAATACAGTGGATACGAAGCTCGCGTATTCTCGGTAATCGTGTCGTCGTCGAGATCGATGGTGCGCGTCACCGGGTCGTAAACCACGTTTTCGAGCAGGCAGCCAAAACGGTTGGTAGCCGCGTAGATCTGCGGCTCCGCACTGGCCGAAAGCTGAATCACTTTGGCGTAGCATCCCCCCTCGAAATTGAACACCCCATCATCACTCCAGCCGTGCTCGTCGTCACCGATCAACCCACGTCCAGGATCAGCGGAAAGAGTGGTCTTCCCCGTGCCCGAAAGCCCAAAGAACAACGCCGTATCGCCCGCCGGCCCCTGGTTGGCCGAACAGTGCATGGTCATCACGCCTTCAAGCGGCAGCAGGTAATTCATCACCGTGAAGATGGATTTCTTGATTTCCCCGCCATAGGCCGAATCGCCGATGATGCACAATCGCTGCTCAAAGTTCAGCATGATGAACGTACTGGTCCGCGTGCCATCGATCGGCTCGAACGCTTTGAAGGAAGGCACAACAATGACCGTGAAATCCGGCACGTGCAGGCGATATTCTTCACGGCTCTTGGGCAGGATGAACATGTTCCGCGCGAACATGCTGTGCCATGCCAGCTCCGCCACGATGCGCACAGGCATCTGGTAAGCCGGATCCGCACCGATATAGCAATCCTGGACGAACAAGTCGTGCCCTTGCAGATAGCCCTGCATCCGGTTATAGGTCTCTGCAAACTGCGCCGCGCTGATCGGACGGTTATATTCGCCCCACCACACATGGTCCTCAGTGGTAGGTTCCCGCACGATGTACTTATCCTGGGCAGCACGCGCGCGGTGCTTGCCCGAATTGACGACCAATGGACCGCTGCTGGCAATCTGCCCTTCACGCCGGAATACAGCCTCCTCATACAAGGCTTCGGTGGGCAGATTCCAATACACAACGCCCAGGTTAGTGAGGCCGTGGTTTTCCAGGCCAAACTCCGCCTTGAGCGCAGATGCCTGATCCTGTGCTGGGGTTTTAATGTTTAGTAAGTTATTCATTGCCTACAACCAATCCCAAACCATTTTGCGATCCCCGATATAAATTTCGTTGGGGGCGTTGGGGTCCACCGCCCAGCGGATGCGCTCAATCGCCTCGATCAACTGCTTGGCCGCGCCGGAATAACTCAGCCGCACATGTCCTTCCATGCCAAACTCTTTACCGGGCACAGTCACCACCAGCGCTTTCTTGAGCAGGAAATTGCACAACTCGACCGAATTGCCGTTGTACGCGCGGAAATCGGGCAGCACATAAAACGTCCCTTCCGGCTTGATTACACGCAGGTCCGGCATACTGGTCAGCTCATCCAGCACAATGTCGCGGTTGTTCTGAATCGTCAGGCGCAGGTTTTCGACGACATTTTGCACACCGTTGAGCGCGCCCTCGGCGGCAGCCTGCGATACTACCGATGGGCACGACGTCGTCTGCCCCTGTACGTTGGTCATTACCTCAACCAGGCGGCGGGGACCGATGGCCCACCCGATGCGAAAGCCGGTCATCCCATACAGCTTAGATACGCCGTTGAGTATAATCACATGGGTGTTTTCGATATCCCTGGCAGTGAAGTCATACGCCGGGACTGCTCTTTTGCCATCAAACACCAGGCGGTGATAGATGTCATCCATGATCAGGTAAATGGAATGACTCTCGCAGTACTCCACCAATTCCCCAAGCACCTCAGGACGAATCAACACGCCCGCCGGATTGCTGGGGCTGTTGATGATGATCGCTTTCGTGTTCGAACTCACCGCATCCAGGATATCTTCCAACCGGGGATGGAAAGTCCCATCTTCGGGGGTGACAATGACCGGTATACCGTAGCACAGCTTGACGATTTCCGGGTAGCTCACCCAATACGGAGCCAGGATCACGACCTCATCCTGGGGATTCAGGATGGAGAACATCAGGTTGAACAGCGACTGTTTCGCCCCGGTTGAGACGATCACGTTTTCCGGCGCGACCAGGCGACCGTAATTTTCTTCCGTGTACCGGATAATGGCCTTTTTCAGCGAGGGCGTCCCATCGGTCGGCGAATATTTGCCTTCGCCCAGTTTGAGCAGCGATGTCGATCCCAGTATCGCCGTGATCGGAGCCTTATTCTTCGGCTCTCCCACAGCCAGGTTGATCACCGGCAGCCCCTTGGCTCGCAGAGTTTGAGCTTCTTCATTGAGCCGCAGCGTAGGTGACTCACCGATTGATTTAGCTAACTGGCTAAGTCCCATAGAGAAACGACCTTCCTTGTCCAACAAAATCTATCGCTCGAAAAAACACTTCCTGACCGCCGCCGAAGCTCAGACCCTCCATCCTGCACGCGTAGACGGCGGCAGTCCACGCTCGTCCAAAGGGTAGATATGGCCCAAGCATACATCAATCGGGCGAATCTGGCACACCTTGTGGACTTGGGCGTTCGCAATCCCATCTGGAGGTAGTGCGGTATACTGCACTCCAGTCGGCACACAGCCCGGTAATACAGGTAAAGTCTACGAATCGAGGTATATCCCCATGTCAACGTTCAACGGCCTGGATTTAAATCTTGGCAACCTTTCGCGCCTCTCAAATGCGCAGACTCGCTCCCTCAGTGCCGAAAACCCTACCGGGGCGAAAGGTCGGGGTGGGATGGCTATCCCTTCGTCGGCGACGAGCGCTGCTCGTGAGTTAGGCCAGGGATGGAAAGTCTCGCCTTGCCTCGATCTGGCTCCGCTCGCCAAGGTCACCCTGGCGGATATCGCTGGGCCAGGGGCCATCCAGCACATCTGGCTCACCGTCCATCCTCAGTGGTGGCGGTCGCTTGTTCTGCGCGTTTACTGGGATCATGAGTCCCAGCCGTCGATTGAAGTCCCCTTGGGCGACTTTTTTTGTAATGGCTGGGGTGTGCGCTGCAATGTCAGCTCGCTGCCCATCGTCGTCAACCCGGCAGGCGGCATGAACAGCTACTGGCAGATGCCCTTCCGCCAGCACGCGCGTATCACTCTCGAAAGCCTGGTCAATCTGGAAATTCGTGGTTTCTTCTACCAGATCACTTACACCCTGACGGATATTCCTGAAGATTCAGCCTACTTTCACGCCCAATGGCGGCGCAGCAATCCCTTGCCCTACGGGACTGTTCACACCCTGCTGGATGGTGTGCAAGGTCAGGGCCACTACGTGGGAACTTACATCGCCTGGGGATCGAACAATAACGGCTGGTGGGGCGAGGGCGAAGTGAAGTTTTACCTGGATGGGGACGATGAATTCCCCACCATCTGCGGCACGGGAACAGAGGACTATTTCGGCGGAGCGTGGAATTTTGAGCATCCCAAAGGTGAATACGGGCGTTACAGCACGCCGTTCCTGGGGCTTCCGCAGGTCATCACCCCCGACGGTCTCTACCACAGCCAGCAGCGCTTTGGGATGTACCGCTGGCACATCATGGACCCGATCCGCTTCCAGCGCGATCTGCGGGTGACGATTCAGGCGTTGGGCTGGCGTTCCGAAGGGCGCTATCTGCCCCTTCAGGACGATATCGCTTCGACCGCCTTTTGGTATCAGGCAGAACCGCACGTCCCATTCCCCACCCTGCCGGACCGCAACACACTCGAAGTCATCTGACAGGCTGTAGCCCAGACTACAGCCACAAAAAAACCACCGCCCACAATGAGCATATGGGCGGTGGTACAATTGCTGATTCGCCAGTGTGGAAGTCATCGCCACACACGACCAGCTTTTCGTCTACTAAGAATCTCCGCCTTCAGAGGTATCCTCGAACTTACCGTCGCCAGGGCCGCCTTCAAACTTACCATCGCCAGGCCCCTTTTCGAATTTTCCGTCGCCGGGGCCGCCTTCAAACTTGCCATCGCCGGGGCCACCGCTGAAGCTACCAGTGCGCGGATCGCCCGAAGGATCGTCGGACGAGCCAGGGCCGCCGCGGAACGCCACCACCGAGTCGGCATCAAGTACCCCCATGTTCACTAGCAGGGTATCCTCGACCTCAGCACCGGTCAGAATATCGAGCGCGGTTTTGATCCCGGTTGTGCCCAACAACCAGCCGACCGGCGTCACAACGGCGGAGAGATAACCGTTCTGCAGGGCAATCATCACATCATCAGTCGCATCGAAGCCCACCAGCTTGATCGCCGACTGAACATTCGCCGCCACTGCCGAGTCGACCAACGCCAGCGTTAGATCGGCGTTATACGCGATCATCCCGGCGACCTGCCCGCTCGATAACTGCGCGACAAGCGCATCGATAACCGCGTCGGTGTCCATCCCAGCCACATCCAGCACCTGAACCGACGCATCGGTGCACATCTCACCCATATACAGGTTGAATCCGCTGCTGCGCTCCGCGCTGACCACACTGCCATCCACGACTTCGATCACGCTGCCCGCGCTGCCAATAGCCTCGCACAGCAAGCTAGCTGCCAACCACCCGCCCTGCTCGTTATAGGGCAGCACGACGCTGGCAATTCCCGCATCCTCGCCTGGTTCCAAATCCACCTGCGCGCCGGTCACTACAAGCGGAATACCTGCCGCGTGGACAGCCGCAACAACATCTGCGCTCAACGTCATGCCCACCGGGCTGATGACCAGGGCATTGACCCCTTCAGCGATCAGGGCCTCTACGTTGGCTAGCTCTGTGGCCGGATCGCCATCTGCAGCCTTGACGACAATCTCAACCCCCAGGTCATTCGCCGCTGCTTCTACCCCGTTGCTCATCCCGATGAAGAACGGGTCGCTGGCCGATGGCAGCGAAACGCCAATAGTGAAATTTTCCGCTGCGCGGGACGGCATTTGCGGTACCGCCAGGAGCACGCTCGCCACAAGCAATGACAGAATTACTCCGAATGACACCTTACGACTGGTAACCACCTTGCCTCCTGCTGACCTCGTGGGTCACGATTCCAGAGTCGATCCCAAGTGTACGACTATTCTGCCTCAACTTAATAATAAGGCACATACCTTGTCTTTGACAAGAGATGTGGCGAGAGCAGCACTCACCCGCTCTCGCCATAAAAACTGTTTTAATGGCTTTTTTGCAGGTTTTTGACAACTAGGCGCTAGCCCAAAACCTGCCTGCCGGTGCGTGCTACTATATCAGTCGTCTTGCAACGGCACGCCGGGTCGGTCCGGCGATGTCCTCTCCAGGTCACAGCGTTAGCCGCTATAGGGCGTGCTGGTCGGATAAACCCCTTGCGCATCGCAGCGCGGTTCAACACGATACTGCTCGCGCTGCCCGCACGTAAGCTCAATCACAGCGCGATTCTCGTGTACCCACGCGAGCAGGTCATCCAGCGTGAGCGGCTGGGCATTCCACATGCGCACGGTCGAGTCTTCCGACCCCGTCACCACACGCGCGCCATCTGGATGGTAGACCATGCTCCACACAGCCGGGCCATTGATCAACTCGCGGATCATCTGGCCGGTAGAGGCATCCCACAAGCGCAATGTGCCGTCATAAGAGGCCGTCACGATCCGGGTCGCGTCCGCGTTGAACCGTGCTCGCGCCACCGTCGAGAGATGACCTTCCAGGACGTGCACCACAGCGCCGGTCTGCACATCCCACACGCGCGCGGTTTGATCGCTGGAACCGCTGAGCAGCAGCTTGCCGTCGGCACTGAACTCGACACTCTCGATCGAGCTGCCTTCGCCATGCCCTTCCAGCCGTCGAAGCACTTCCCAGGTCGCCGCATCATACAGCACAACCACCGGGTCCCCTGCATCCAAACCCGCCGCCACGATGGTGCCGTCGGGGCTGTATTCCAGAGCGTTGACCCATTGGTAGTCGTTCTTCTGCTCCCCGATGATCTGCGCCGGGCTGTCAGTCTCCAGGTCCCACACGATGATCGCGGTATCCTTCGAGCCAGTAATGAACTGGCTGCCATCCGGCGACCAGGCCGCCGAGTTCACCGAATCCTTGTGACCGGCCAGCCGGTGTATCACCTCGCCTGTTGCCGCGTCCCAGATCAAAACCACATTGACCGGATTCTCTGCGTCCAGCTCATCGACCCATCCGCCGCTGGCATCGCTCGATGCCACCAGGCGTCCGTCCGGGCTGATCTGCAAGACCGACGGGTAGGCCGTATGCTCTTCAAACACCAGGCGCTGCTCCCCGGTTTCTACATCCCATAACCGGATAGTGTTGTCATACGACCCCGTCGCCAGAAGAGTGCCATCAGGGCTAAGATCGGCCTCCAGCACACCATCACTGTGGCCGTTATAACGCCGGATTTCGGCACCATTGGCAATATCCCAGATTCGCAAGGTCATATCGCCCGAAGCTGAGAGGATGTGCGTTTCATCCGGGCTGAACACCGCCTGTTCCACAAAATCGCCGTGACCGTCATAGCGCGCGATCTGATCGCCCGTTTGGACGTTCCACAAGCGCACTGTCGCGTCATCTGAGCTAGACAGCGCCACCCGGCCATCTGAGCGGAACGCGACGCTCTTGACCCAGGTGCTGTGTCCCTGCATCTGGCGGATTTCTGTGCCGCTCTCGATATCCCACAAGCGCAGTGTGCGATCCGCCGATCCGGAGAGAAGCATCGTGCCATCGGGGCTGAACGCGACTGCTGTCGCCTGGTTATCGTGCCCTTCAAAGCTCTTGCTCTCCGCGCCGGTCTCGATATCCCACAGCTTGACCAGGTTATCGTAGGCAGCGGACGCGATCATCGTGCCATCCGGGCTGATCGCTGCGCCGCGCACCCGCTCTTGATGTCCCTCGAATTGCCGGATCATCTCGCCAGTATTCAGGTCCCACAATGCCAACGTCCAATCATCGGATGCCGACACAGCCCGCCCATCACCGGCATACAGCACCGTGCGCACCGCCCGCGCGTGCCCCTCAACAGCCTCAGTATCTGGATCGTCTGGCCCGAACACGCGCAGCGGCTCGCCCGTCTCGACATCCCATAAGATCATTCGGCTGTCTGCCGCGCCCGAAAGAAACGTCTTGCCGTCTGGAGAAAAAGCCACCGAGCGGACCAACCGCGTATGACCTTCCACTGCGTCAGTATCGCCGTCATCCGGCCCATATTCGCGCACTTTTTGCCCGGTAGCCACATCCCACAGGATGATCTTGCCATCCAGGTCGCCGGAGATCGCCTGCGTACCATCCGGGCTGTAGGCTGCCGTGAACACCACGTTTTCATGCACAGTGACGATCCGGCGTGTGCCGGGGGTGAAGATCGCACGCTCCAACATGCGGCGCGCTTCTGCTGGCGGATCGTCCAGTTCATTCGCTTTGATCGCCAGCGCAATCGCCAGGTCTGTGTTGTAGGTGACCAGTTCAGTCTGTGCGTTGGCCACCAGTGCCAGGCTGTCGGAAATCTCCGCGCTGCGCTCGGCTCTGTCGCGCTGATCGCGGGCCTCTGAACGTTGGATCAGGGCATACACTGCGAAAATGGAAACAATCGCAAGGGCTGCCAATGCTCCCCACAGAAGCGCCTGACGCAAACGCTGCATACGTCGCTGCTGGGCCAGCTTCTCAGCCTCCACACGCTCGCGCTCCGTGATGCTTGCCCGAATGTATTCGATCTCTGCCGGGGTCAACGCCAGGTCACTCTCCTGGCTAAGCAAACCCTCATAGCGCTGAAGCTGCAAGCCGCTCGCCAGGAAGCTTCGATCGCGGTTGTTCGCATTCCACTCGGCGGAAGCGGCGATCAGTTTGCGCTGAAGCAGCAGCGCCTCGCGGCTGTCATCCAGCCAGCCGCGCAGCCGCGCCCATTCGCGGATCAGCGCCTCGTGAGCCACCTCGATGGTTGGAATACGAGTTTGCGGATCGTGATCGAAGGTCAGCAGTCGGTATTTTCCCAGCCGGTCAAGCAGAGACGACACGATCGTATCATCCTCAACCAGCGACATCAGTTCTACCTGGGTCGCGCGGCGGCGCGTATTTTCCATACCGTCGCCCACATTCACCAGCCGCAAGAAAATCTGGCGGAGCGCTGCCTGCTCATCCCCCGACGCGGCCTGATACATTTCCTCCGCGCGCCGGGCCAGTGCCCCCAATACACCGCCGCTCGCATGATAGGCTTCCAGGGTCAGCGTGGTATCCTGGCGTCGCTCAAAAAGCTCGGTGAGGGCATATTGCATCAGGGGAAGCGCGCCCGGCTGTTCGGCCACTTCGGCGACAATGGCCGCCACCAGTCCCGTCTCAACCGTCAGGCCGACCTTGTGCGCCGGGCCGACAATTGCCTCGCGCATCTCATCCGGTGTGAGCGGGAGCACAACCTCATTCCGGCGGCGAACCATATCGCCAAAACCGGGATACAGCAGCGGGCGATCGTAGAAATCGGCCCGCAGAGTGATGATCAGGCGTATACGGCTGGCCGGTTCGGCGATAGCCATCAGCAACAATTGCAGGAAATGCGCTCGTTCGGCTTCGTCGTCAAGTTGGGTGAACACTTCCTCGAACTGGTCCACCACCAGCAGCAGTTCGCTGCCGGGCTGGATCACCTGTTGGGCGATCTCGACCAGCCCGCGCTCGTCCGCCTTCAACCGTTCCAGCAGGTTTTCCGGCGGCTGGCTGGCGATCCCAAGCAAAGCGCTGGCCAGTTCCTGGAACGGGTCTGTTCCTGGCACCATTTCAACATAATACCAGCGGTCAGAGCCTGGCAGCGCGCCTTTGCGCAGTGCGGGCACCAGCCCGGCTTTCACAACACTCGATTTACCGCTGCCGCTGGGGCCGATCACGGCCAGGAAACGGCTGATATCGCCCGGCTCTTGCATACGTTCGATCAGCCGCTCGATCAGTGCCTTTCGCCCAAAGAACTCGCCAGCATCCGCTTCCTGGAATGCCTGCAAACCCTTGTATGGATTCGCAATCTCGATGCCCGGCACGATGATCAATGTTGAAGCGCTGAGCGGTTTGGTCACCACCAACAGATCGTCGAGTTCCGCCGCGTCGATGCTTTCCGGCGAGATGACCGACGACGGGGCAGCTTTCGCCGTGGCCCCGACCAGGGCATGGGTGAATTCGAGCGCTAGTTCGTTCACCGTACCGTAGCGGCTGCCGGGGTCTTTCGCGGTTGCCCGCTGAATCACCCGGTCCACTCCAACAGTGAGGTCAGGGCGCTGCGGGAGCACAGAGGGCACTGCTTCGTTGATGTGCGCAAGCAGAACTGCCATCAAGCCCTTATCGCTCATAAAAGGGGGATGCCCGGTCAGCATTTCGTAGATCACGATCCCCAGGCTGTAGATATCCGTCTGCGGCGTGACCGGCTGGTTCTGCGCTTGTTCCGGGGCCAGGTAAAACGGCGAGCCGGTCAGCGCTCCATCGTTGATATCATCGCGCGTCACCGTGGTTTCGCGCAGGTCTTTGGCAATGCCAAAATCGGCCAGAAAAGCGTTACCCTCATCGTCAAACAGAATGTTATCCGGCTTGATATCGCGGTGCACCACGCCCCGCCGGTGCGCCACCGCCAGCGCAGAACTGATCTGGTTGACGATCTGCGCGGCAGTTTCGCTGTCCACCGTGCCAGAGCTTTTCAGCCGCCCGCGCAGGCTGCCGCCGCGCAGCCAGCGCATCACCAGATAAGCGCCGTTTGGCTCGCGCCAGTAGTCGTAGAGTGGCACAATATGAATATGTTCCAGTCGGGCGACAAGCTGCGCCTCGAATTCAAAGCGGCGGATGAAGTCGGGATGGTTTGCATATTCGGGGAGAATAATCTTCATCGCAACGTCGCGCTTGATCAGCGGCTGGTAGGCACGATAAACCGCCCCAAAACCGCCCGCGCCTATCAAATCGTGGAGTTCGTATCCTCTGACGGTCTGTCCGGCCAAATCGTTCATCAGGCAATTTCCTTTGTCGCTCCAGATCGAGCATGATTAGCGGCGGGCCGCAGCAAGTCGCCCTCGCGCGGGCGCATCCGCCACTACCTAGTATCATAAAAAAGACATTTTCACGCAACGCAATGCAATTCGTGCTTACAGATACACAAGAGGTCTGATGACAGAACGCAAATTCCCTCGGTTTCAGCACGGCTATTTGCTCGGCATAGACATCGGCACGCAAAGCGCCAAATGTGTCGCCATCAGCCCTGCAGGCGATCTTCGTGGAACCGGGCAGGCCGGTTATGTCATCAGCGCACCTCATCCCGGCTGGGCGGAGCAATCGCCTGAAAACTGGTGGACCGCCGCTGTTCAGGCGGTACGCGCAGCGGTTCAGTCTGGGGGCATCGAGCCGGAATCTGTGCGCGCGATCGGGGTCACGGGCCAGATGCACGGCCTGGTGCTGATCGGCAAGGATCTCCAACCAATGCGTCCGGCCATCATCTGGATGGATCGCCGGAGCGCGGAGCAGGCAGACGCCATCCTCGAACGCACCCCGGCTGACCTGCTGATTTCCGTCGCGGGCAACCATCCATCGCCAGGGTTCGCAGGAGTCACGCTCGCATGGCTGAGCGAGCACGAGCCATCGGCACTTACCCAGGCGCGCGCAGTGCTTCACCCCAAAGATATGATCGTGCTCAGGCTCACAGGCGTACTCAACAGCGAACCCAGCGACGCTTCCGCCACCTGGCTCTACGACCTCACCCGCAATGCCTGGTCGCCCGAACTTGCCGGGTTGTGCCACGTTCCACTCAACCTGCTTCCCCCGCTGCGCCCTTCAACTTCTGTCGTTGGCGAGCTGATCCCACAAGCGGCGGAAGCGCTCGGCCTGCCGCCGGGCATTCCAGTCGTCGCCGGGGCCAGCGATCAGGGTGCGCTGTTGCTCGGCTCAGGTGTGATCACTCCCGGCGAGGGTGCGATCACCATTGCCACCGGCGGCCAGATCACCCTGGTCACTGATCGCCCCTTGATCGATCCGCAGCTTCGGCTCAATACATTTTGCCACGCGCTGCCAGACCGATGGTATACGATGGGGGCCATCCTGAACGGTGGAATAGCTCTGCGCTGGTGGCGAAACCTGCTTGGCGGAGACCAGGCCTGGTCATACCCGGACCTGCTCACTGCTGCCGAAGACATCTCGCCCGGCGCGGATGGCCTGGTGTTTTTGCCCTACCTGGCCGGGGAACGAACGCCTCACATGAACCCGGCAGCTTCCGGCGCATTCATTGGGCTGACGCTCTCCCACACACCGGCCCATCTCACCCGCGCCGTTCTCGAAGGAGTCGCACACGCCTTTCGCGACTGCCTGCAAACCCTCAACGCGCTCGGTCCCACCCCGCGCCATTTTGTGATCGGCGGCGGCGGCGCGCGGGGTCGGCTCTGGCGGCAAATTACAGCGGATGTATTGGGCTGTTCGGTGCAGCGAATCGAGGGGGAAGAACATACCGCAGCGGGCGCGGCACTGTTGGCCGGGATAGGGGTAGGTTTATTTGCAGATGCTGATGAAGCGACCACACGCTTCACCCGCTACGGCCCGGTGGAATATCCCAATCCGGCAGCCCACCAGGTCTACGACGCCGCTCATCACCAATTCCAGGCCCTGTACCGTGCCATCGAGTCAGCCCGGCAGGGCGAGATAGCGAATCACCCCTGAGGCTGGCGTATCCACCGACGCCACCCCAGCCAGGCCAGAACTGACACGGCTGCCAGGGCCAGCAGGCGAATCCCCACCTGTGTCAGATCGGTGTCGATCACCAGGACCGCCAGCAGTGCCAGCCCGATTACCGCGATGACCTGAAGCAGCAGGTAAAGCTGGCGTTGAGTCTGGGCGCTGCTGCTCGCAGCCATCCGAATCTGAGCGCTGCTGATCAAGGTTTCGATTCGCCTCAGGGTCGTTTCGATATGTGCCACATCCGCGTCGATCTGCTGCTGACTGCCGATCAGCGCTTCGACCTGGGCGGCCCACAGCGACGGCGCAGCATCCCACAGCCCAGACTGCACCAGCCGGGTTCGGTAACCCAGCGCCAGGCTTCCCAGTTCATGCGCAGCCGCCCGTGTCTCGGTCAGATCATCCAGCGCGCGCGCATGGGCTGTCTCTAGCAAGGCGAGCTGCTCGTGCAGGGGCAGCAGCGCGCCCGTCCGTAACACGCCGCCGTTTGCCCAGTCCTGCATCGCGCTCGCGATCTGGTCCAGGGCGCGTTGCTGACTCTGTGTCGCGCGTGCGGCCCGTTCCAGATATTCTTCTAGCCGGTGACGCGCCTGCACCGGGTACCAATCCAGGTGTGGAGCCTGGATGCGCAAGAACCGGTTGGCGCGGGCTTCGGCACGCGCGTCAGGATACACCAGCACATGCGATGATTCCGTGACCGCCAGGCTGAGCACGCCGAACGGCGTCTGGATAGGCATCGACCGGCCATCTTCCAGCGTTTCTGGCATCCGGGGAGCCGTACCGCACCAGTAATAGGTTGTGTGTAACCATGAGGGCGTCGTTGGAGCCGGTGTCAGCACCTGGTTGAGCATCTTCCATGCGCCCTCATCATGCTCCCCTGCCCGCGCCAGCACCACCCGCAGCAGCAGCATATTGCGCAGCACATACGCCCCCACCCACGCGGTAGCGTTGGTCCGTCCCTTCAGTTCGCTGGTTTTCGCCAGGGGCTGCAGATCATCAGGCGCAGCAAGCGACCACATGGGAATGGGTGGCATAACGGGCGCAGGCATCGCCATCCACCCGGCGATGGACTGCACCATACCACGCGCGTCATCCACAAAGGCGGCGTGTAGCTCGTCCCGGCGAGCGGCTCCCTCACCCGGCACCTCGCGCAGGTAATAATATGTGGCGAAGACGAGAGGCTCACGAATGATCATGACATCGTTTCCTTGTGGTCCAACCCTGGCAGTAACCCTTCTTGGGCGATCCTTTGCTGCCGCAGCCTTTGAGCTTAGCGCAGTTTGACACCCTCTCCCAGTTTCAATAGAATGGTGCGGCGTCGGTTTGTGTGCGCCTTCTTCCGGCGCACCATGCGAGTTCATGCTGCTGATGAAAACTTATCACAAACTGCTGCTGATTGGCGTGGTCGCGTTTCTGCTACGGCTGGCCCTGGCCCAATGGGCAGAGCACCCCGGCATTGCCGACCCCAATCACTACTACAATGTGGGCCGCCGCCTGGCCGAAGGTCACGGCCTCACGGTGAACTATATCTGGCAATTCAACAACGATTACGCCACCATCACCCACCCTGAAGATCATTGGATGCCTCTGACCAGCGTGCTGGTCGCTGCCGCTATCACGCTGTTTGGAACCAGCGTCCAGGCTGCTTTTGTGCCATTCATGTTGATCGGGGCGTTCGTGCTGCCCGCGCTGGCTTATCTCGCTGCGCGCCAACTGCGCTGCTCGCCCAATAGCAGCCTGTTTGTGGCGGCAGCGGCGGCGTTGCTGCCCGAATACGTCATGAACTCGCTCCGCACCGATACTACGCTGCCCAATGCTGCGCTGATCACCACCTCCATCCTGCTCTTGACCGCCGGGCTGCGGCGCGGTAGGGTGAGCTGGTTTGTGGGGGCAGGTCTCGCCGCAGGCCTGGCCTACCTCAATCGCAGCGACAGCGCCCTGATGCTGCCGATGCTGGCCGTCACTCTGATCGCCTACCGGCTGTGGGGACAGGACCAGGTGACGCGTGCGCACCTCTGGCGAGCGGCCCTGCTGATCCCCCTGGCCGCTGCAGTGCTAGTGGTGCCCTGGATCGTGCGCAACATCGAGGTAACCGGGTTACCCAGTTCGACGACTGATACCTCGACGATGTTTTTCCTGACGGACATTCGCGAGCATTATGTCTATTCCACCGATCTTACCCTGGAGAGAATGCTCGAACGCCAGACACCCCGCCAGTTGATCGGAAAACGCCTTTTTGAGCTGGCCGCCAGCCTGAAGCTGATGTATACCACGCTCGACATTGCCCTACCTGTGGCAGTGTGGGGCGGTTTGCTGCTGCTCTTGCTGACGCGTGACCGCGAGCGGCTGCTGGTTCTGGCTCCCACACTGATCCTGCTCGCCGGGTTCTATGTTTTCTATGCGGTGCTCGTCCCCTACAAAAGCCAGGGCGGCAGCTTCAAAAAGACATTTCTTTCGCTGATTCCGCTGCTGCTGCCACTTGCCGGGCTTGCGCTGGAGCGCGCCATTGCCGATCTTCGGCTGCGGACGGGAACCATGCTGCTCATCCTGGTCTTCCTGGCTGCCAATGCCGTTGAACTGACCCGCGCCGACCAGGGCAATACAAACCGTTACCTGGCCACCATGCGAGACGTGATTCGACTTGCCCGCTCACTCCCCGACACCAACGGAGATGGCGAGATCGTGCTGATGCCCCAGGACCAGTTCATGACAGCGTACCTGGGGTTGCGTTCGGTAGTGATCCCGATGGAAGACCGCGATGTAGTGCTGGAAGTGGCCCGGCGGTATGGCGTCGATTACCTGATGATGCCCCCGGCGCGCCCTTCGCTGGATGAGATCTACGAGGGAAAAGTCACCGACCCGCGCTTTGTCCCTGTCGCGGCCCTGCCGGGCACAGCCATTGAGTTTTACCGGTTCGACTTCGCCACCCTGCCTCCAGGATCGTGACTATGCATCGTTCACGGCTCAGAGTCGTTCCCCGGTCGGATCGCTGGCTGACTGTGCTCCTGCTGCTGGCCCTGCTGCTTCGCCTGGTCTATGGACTAACGCGAGACCTGGACGCTTATTACACATCCGGCGGCGGCGATACACGCTGGTACCTGGAAAATGGGTATACACTGGTCACCGGTGACGATCCCGGCAATAAGCACGATGTATCGCGCCTGCCCACCGCGCCCTTATATCTGGTCATGATTGGTCTTTACCAGGCGGTTCTCAATCGGACCGCCGCCATCGCTGCCATTCTGATCACCCAGGCCCTGTTGAGCACCTCGTTGATCTATTTCGGCTATCGCCTGGCCTGCAGGCTCACCGGCGATCAACGGGCCGCACGGCTGGCTGCGGGCGTGCTGGCTTTCTCGCCGGCACTGATCCTCGAGTCCGCACAGATCGTGACCGAAACATTGTTTATGGCCCTGCTCATGGCCGGGTTGTGGGCATACATGGCCTGGATCACTATGCCGCCCGAATCGAGTGGCGCACATCACACACCCAACGTGCGCTCGTTGAGCGGGTTAGCGGCAGCCGGCCTGCTGTTGGGACTGGCCACTCTGACACGCGCGGTGCTGCTTTTGTTTCCGCTGGGGTTGGGGCTTTATCTTGTTCTGCGCAGTGCGCGCTGGCAAACGGGCCTGCGCCACGCCGCGACTCTGCTGGTAGTTTATAGCCTCGTTGTGTTGAGTTGGACGGCTTACAACCTGGTACGCTGGCAGCGTGTGGTGATAGGGGCCGAGGGATTTGCATCGTTCATTTATCTTGGCAGCCAGGGCTGGCAAAACCCCGATCAAGTCGATCAAACGCTGGCCGAGACAATCACCGGTGATCCTGAGGGGGATACCACCGCGGTCGAAGACCTCAAGCAGCCGAATGTGTTCTTGCGCGCCGCACGCCGCGTCATCGCCGCCGATCCGGCAGGATATGTCAAGCGCCGCGTCAGTGAACTCGCCTCAGCCTATCTTCAGCCGCACGCCACCGTAATCATCGGCGGCACCAGCCTCAAAACGCTCGCCCGCGATTGGATCACCCATCAACGCTCGCTTGATGGTCTGCGCCCCATCCTGAACGACCGCACGTTCTGGCCCAAACTGGCGCTTTACGTCTTCCATTTTGTGGGATTGATCGCCGGAGCGGTGGGGATGTGGCGATGGCGACACAGCCCGGTCATGCCACCGCTGGCCGGCCTGGTGCTTTATTTCACACTGCTCCACCTGGTGATGCTGGCCCTTCCGCGTTACCTGTTCCCGCTGTATCCGGTGTTCTGGGTTTTTGCCGCCGGGGCACTGATCGCCTGGTGGGATAGGCTGAAACTTGCGCGTTCAGAACACCGCGAGAACACGCCTTCCGTCCCTTAAGGTTGAGGCGTCGGCGTGCCTTCCAGTGTTTCATAACACTGCAAACGAGCCGTTAGCCGGATGGTCGTATCGCCCAGCGCGGGGGGAAACTCTACTCCGTGGTTGGCCAGATCGAGGTCAGACGTCGCAATGGCCCACATATCACCCCCGATCAGTTGAGCCTTGACCTGCATGGTGTGCGGATAGGGCACCCCATGAACTTGAAGCTCACCATCCAGCGCAAAGTCAATTTCCTGCTCGGTGACCGGGACCAGCCCATGTGACGAAGCGACATAAACCGCCAGCGGATAATCGCCGGGCTCCATCGCCGCCCGGATAATGCGGGTGATTCCCGGATTACCCGTATCTGCGTTGTCAACATCGATCTTGAGATGCACCAGCACCCGCAGTTCGCTCCCCACAGGCTCCAGCGTGATGGTGCCTTCGGCTACGGGAAACACGCCGCTCAGCTCGACTCCCCCGCCCAGCTTGGCCACAAAATCGACCTGCGACTCGGAGGCTGAGACTTCAAAGAACCGCGCGGTATCTGCCATCAGGGTCGGGGTGACCAGGTCCGATGATGTATCGCCTTTATCACCGGGATCGAGCACCTGTACATAGATCAGGACACCTGCCAGAATCAGTCCAATGGCGATCAGCAAAATAGTAGCCAGCGTTCGGCGCAGCTTGGATGGCATGGGTGATCCTGTCCTCTCATCGATTCCCGGCGCGCATGAGGATTGTATAGCGTTTTTTCGTGGTTTCAAGGGGTGAAACCTGGAAGCTGTTTCATCAGTGAAGGACAGATTCGCCTTGGACAGATGCCGAACGGTAGATATGATTATGCCAACAGGTTTTAACCCAACGATCGGATTGCCTCCATGACCGTAGTGTTCGATACCCCCGCAACGCCGCGTCCCAATCCGCACAAGCGCAATATCCTGATCCGGCGGCTGGCCCGCGCGCCCTGGTGGCTCTTGCTGTTGGCGATGCTGATCCTCTGGTTTGTAGTAGCGGTGCAGGATCAGCATCCCTATCCCGTCATCTGGAACGCGGTGCGAGAAGGCATCTGGATTACCATCCGCGTGTCGAGCAGCGCTTATGGGATCGCGTTGGTGCTGGGGTTAATCGTGGCTCTGCTCCGGCGCTCGAAAAACGTCGTCATCTACCAGCTTGTGACACTCTACGTCGAGGCGGTGCGCGGTATTCCTACCCTGGTGTTGGTGTACTACATGGCACTGGCCGCCATCCCCAAGCTGATCGAAATCGTCAATGATCTGGGGACGACGCTCTACTGGTTGAATGTCACCATCGACCTCGGCCCAATCGCCACCTGGCAGTTGACATTTGAGGGTATCGGACGCAAGCTGGCCAGCATCCAGACTCGCGATTTCCCGAACATGTACCGCGCCATCATTGGCCTGTCCATTTCCTACAGCGCGTTTCTTTCCGAGATTTTCCGCGCTGGCATCGACAGTGTCTCGCAGGGGCAGCACGAAGCCGCGCGCAGCCTGGGGATGACGCGCTGGCAGGTCATGCGCCTGATCGTGCTGCCGCAGGCCATCCGCACTATTTTGCCTCCGCTCGGCAACGATTTTATCGCCATGCTCAAGGAAAGCTCGTTGGTCTCCATCCTGGGCGTTGAAGACATCACACGGCGTGGCCAGACCTACGCTACCAGCGTCTTCGCCGTATTCGAGGCGTATAACATCGTGGCACTGACCTACCTGGTGATGACCATCTCGCTCTCGATGGCCGTTAAAGGGTTGGAAATGTATCTGGATCGGGGCAAGCACCGGGAGTCCTGAGCGACGTCACGAAGCCAGGGCACGCTGCCATCCATCACCGGGTGACCACCTTCTGCGAACCGCGCATATCATCGATTCACACACGGGAGAGTATATTTCATGACGGTCCGCCTCAAATCCATTGTGATGCCGCCCGAACATGGCAGTTGGGGGTTTCTGCTCGAACCCATCGTGCTCGGCCTGCTGATCGCGCCTTCCTGGGCGGGCACAGCGCTGGCGCTGGGCGTCACTGCCGCGTTTTTGACCCGCCAGCCGATCAAGATCACCCTGCTCGACTGGCTGCGCCGCAAACGGTATGCACGAACCCGTGCTGCAGAAAAAGTTGCCCTGTTTCTCACCCTGGTCAGCCTGGCCGGGTTTGTAGTGGTGGTCACGCTGGAAGGAATCAGGCCTCTGCTGCCCTTTGCCCTGGCTTTGCCCCTCGCCGTGATCGTTTTCGTGAGCTATACCCAAAACCGTGGGCGCGATCTGCTGCCGGAACTGGCCGGATCGGCAGCTATTGCCCTGAGCGCGCCGGGTCTGGCCCTCGCCGGGGGAACTTCGTGGACCCTGGCGATGATGCTGTGGATCATCCTGATGGCGCGCAATATTCCCTCCATCTTATATATCCGCGCGCGCCTGCGGCTCGACAAAGACCAACCCGGCAGCCCACTGCCCGCCCGCATCGCTCAATTTGTCGCCCTTTTGGTGATCGGACTGCTCGTCGTGCTGGGTGAGGTACCGGTCTTGGCGCTGGTGGGCATTGGCGTCCTGGCCCAACGAGCGCTGTGGGGACTCTCGCCCCACCGGCGGCGCGTGCGGGTAGCGGTGATCGGCGTGATGGAGATGATCTTCGGGCTGCTGTTGGTGCTGCTGACCGCTGCCGGTTACAGCCAGGGATGGTAAGCCACCGCTCACCCGGTGAGTGCCTGACAGCCCATGTTTTGGCAGGCGGAAGGGTGTATGCTGAACAAGTGAACATGCCGTCTGAAACAGGAGATATGTGATCATGAGTGTCACCCTGGGCCTCATTTCCGATACCCATATGGATGATCGCTGCCGGGTGCTGCCGCCGACCGTCACAGAAGCATTCGACGGTGTGGACCTGATCTTGCACGCCGGGGACGTGGGCGCAATGCATACGCTTGACGTGCTGGCCCAGATCGCGCCGGTGGTGGCCGTTCATGGCAACGACGAATGGGATGGCGCGCCGGAAATGTTACCCTCCCGGCAGGTGTTGTTCGCGGGGAGTCAGCGAATCCTGCTCACGCACGGTCACCACCCGGATCCCGCCGTAGAACAGGCTCTCCGCAAAGTGGACGACTGGCAGCCCAAGCTGGCTCGCTGGGCACAAATGGCGCATGAGGTGGGCGCGTCGATCATCGTCTACGGCCACACTCATATTCCCTGGCACACTTCTTATAACGGCATCTGGATAATTAACCCCGGTGCCATCGCGAGCGGCAGCCACTTCACCCGGCAGATCACGCAAACCGTCGCCAGGCTAACGCTGAACGATGGCGCTGAGCCAGTCATCACCTACCTCAATCTGGCCGATCTCAGCCCCTATACCCCCACTGTTGACCCACGTGCCGGGTTCGCTGCCGCGATTATCAACGAGCCGATTGCCGCCCCGGAAGTGTTCGCCGCCTGGGAATGGCTGCACCAGCAGGTCTATCTCCCCGCGCCCGAACCGGCCATCAAGGCACTGCGCCGCGTCATGTATCGGTGCCTCGACGGGGTCATCCCCCGAATCAATATCTCCGATATTGTCGCCGAGGTGTTGAGCGCGCCGGACATCCCTGCCGAGGTGAAAGCTTGTGTGGACGCCCGCTGGCCGCTTGCATAACTCGCGCTTCGCTGGCAGTATGTTACCATCACGTGCAGGATTCGCATTCACAAGGATGGGACACTATGAGCAAACGACTGGAAGGGCGGACTGCCCTGATCACCGGGGGCGCGCAGGGCATCGGGCGCGCGATTGCACTGCGCTTTGCGGCAGAAGGTGCTCTGGTCGCCGTGCTGGATATGGCCGCAGACAAAGCACAGGCCGTCGTGGACGAAATCAAAGCAGCAGGCGGGCAGGCGATCAGCGTTCTGTGTGATGTGACGAACCGTGCTCAGGTCAACGCAAGCGTGCAGACTGTACTCGACGCTTTTGGACACATCGATATCCTGTGCAACAACGCGGGCATAACCCGTGATGCACGCCTGGTCAAGATGACCGAGGAACAGTTCGACCTCGTCGTCGATGTGAACCTCAAGGGAGTCTTCAACCTGACCCAGGCGGTCGCCTCTCACATGGTCGAACGAGGCTATGGGCGCATCATCACTACATCGTCGATCGTCGGTCTGTACGGCAACTTTGGGCAAACCAATTATGTCGCCACCAAAGCGGGCGTCATCGGTATGACCAGGGTCTGGGCGCGCGAACTGGGTCCTAAGGGAATCACGGCCAACGCCGTCGCGCCGGGATTCATTGCTACAGACATGGTTAAGTCCATGCCCGAAGACATCCTCGAACGGTTCAAGAGCCAGACACCGGTTCGCCGCCTGGGTGAGCCAGAAGATGTTGCCAACGCGTTCCTTTTCCTGGCATCGGACGAAGCCTCTTTTGTCAACGGGGCGGTGTTGAGTGTCGATGGCGGCCTGGTGATCTGACCTATGCATCGATGGATTGCCCGGCTGCTTGCGGCAGCACTGATGCTGATACCTGTCGCATATTCGCCAGTCACCCTGGCGCAAAGGGACCAACCGCTGAAAGTGGGTTTGCTCTCCGATTTCTCAGGGGAACTGCTGCTCTATGGTCTTGAACTGGACTATGGTTTTACCCTCGGCATGGAATACGTAACCGGCGGCTCATGGCAGATCGCCGGGCAGCCGGTCGAAATCATCGCGCGGGACTATGCGGGTGACGGCGCGCGAGCTGTCGCCCTGGCCCACGAGTTGATCGAGGAAGAAGCTGTGCAGGTCCTGGTCGGGGCACCCTCTTCGGGCGTCACGCGCGATCTGGTGGCTCTGGCGGCTCAGCACAATGTGATCCTGATGGCTGGTCCGGCGGCTGATCCGCGCATCACCGGCGAATGGTTCGAGCCAACCACGTTCCGCGTGTGCCACAACGCCATCCACGATACCTCTGCGCTGGCTGCCTGGGCGGTCGAGAATATTGGCCCCCGCTTTGTGCAGCTCGCTCCCGATCATCCGTATGGTTACGGGTGGGCCGAATCATTCGAGATCGGTTTCGCCGCCCAGGGCGCGACCATGGCTGCCGGGCCTATCTTTGTGCCCATCACCACCGCCGATTTTTCGCCTTATCTTCAACAGGCCCTTGCCGCCGGCGCAGACGGAGTCATCGTGACCTGGGCAGGGCCGGGCATGATCCCGTTATTTCAACAGGCAGCCCGGCTAGAGTTGAACACAAGCGCCGACCAACCGGCAGTCCTCACCCTCTTTGGTTCAAATGACACCGTGAGGGCTTTTGGCGATTCGTCGCAGATCGGCGTCATTGGGCTGGTGAACTATCACTACTCGCTGCCCCAGAACGCGATCAACGATTGGCTGGTCAAGCGCCACCTCGCCGAATATGGCGATTTTCCCGACCAGTTCACCGAGTGTGGGTTTGCCAGCGCGCTGGCACTGGCGGAGGCGTTGAAGCTCACAGGGGGAAATGCGCAGCCGGAAGCACTTATCCCGGCGCTGGAAGGGCTGACTTTCGAAGGCCCGCGCGGCATCTATACCATTCGCACGGAGGATCACCAGGCCATCATGCCTGCAACCATTGCCCGGCTAATCAGTGTGGACGATCCAGACCAGCGGCTGTATGAGCAGGTTGCCGAGATCCCTGTTGACGCGGTAGTCCTGCCCTGTACTGCCCCGCGAAGCCGCAGAAGCGATGCCGTCACCTGTTCCGGCAAATAGCTGCCGCCGAACGTGCTTGCAGTTGGGAAGGCCGGTCACAAAATCGCCAGCACCAGCGCCAGCAGCACACCGCCCGCCATCACGCTGCCCAACTGGCCCGCCGTATTTGCGCCCATCGCGTGCATCAGGATGAAATTCTCGAAATCTTCATCCTGGGCCATTTTAGCCGCCAGCCGTCCCGCCATCGGAAAGGCGCTGATCCCTGCCGCGCCGATCAGCGGGTTGATCTTGCCGCCGCTCAGCCGTGCCATCAGCTTGCCGAACAGCAAGCCCGCCGCCGTATCAAGCATAAACGCCAGCAGTCCCAGGATCAGAATCTGGATCGTATCGAGCTTAAGGAACGCCTCGGCGGTCATAGTCGCGCCAATCGTCAGCCCCAGGAACAGCGTCGCAATGTTGATGATTTCGTTCTCAGCCGCCTTCCGCAGCCGGTCCACCACCTGGCTTTCGCGGAGCAAGTTCCCCAACATCAACATGCTGATCAAGGGTGTGGCTTCGGGCACCAGCAGCCCAACCGTCAGCGTGACAACAATCGGGAAAAGCACCAGCGCACGCCGGGAAACCGGGCGCGGCGCATATTCCATGCGAATCAGGCGCTCTTCGCGCGTGGTCAGCAGGCGCATGATCGGCGGCTGGATGATCGGCACCAGCGACATATAGGAATACGCCGCCACCGCGATGGGAGCCAGAATTTCCGGCGCGAGCTTGGACGCCACATAGATCGAAGTCGGCCCATCGATTGCGCCGATGACACCGATCGACGCCGCCTCATTGAGCGGGAAGCCGAGCAGCCGCGCCAGGAGCAGCGTGCCGAAAATTCCAAACTGCCCGGCGGCCCCCAGCAGCACCAGCTTGGGCTGCGAGAGCAGCGGGCTGAAATCGATCATGGCCCCCACGCCGATGAAGATCAACAGAGGGAACAGCTCGTTGCTGATGCCCGCATCATACAGCACCTTGAACAAGCCGCCGGAATCCAACATGCCCGTTTGGGGGATATTCGCCACAATGCAGCCAAACCCGATGGGCAGCAGCAGCACCGGCTCGTACTGCTTGATCACCGCCAGAGCCACCAACACCAGCCCGGCAACAACCATCACCGCGTTGCCCAGCGTGAAATGCGCCAGCCCTTTCGTCAGTTCGGGCCATACTTCCGCGAAGTCCATACCCGCTCCGTCCTAGCCCTGGTACTCGAACAGCAGGTCGTGATGCTGGACATGATCATTGGCCGCCACCATCCCCCGGCTGATTACCCCAGAGCGCGGCGCGCGAATCACGTTTTTCATCTTCATCGCCTCAAGCACACACAATTCTTGCCCCTGCGTGACCTGCGAGCCTTCCGTCACCGCGACGGAGATGATCACACCTGGAATCGGCGCATACACAGCGTTGGTGCCCACACCGCGTCCGCCCCCCTCAGCACGGGGAGCAGCTTTCCGGGGCATGGATGGAATGGGGGGGTGTTTGGTACCGGCGGCGAGAATATCCTGAGGCGAAGGTTTGGGCTTGACTGGCGGACCACCCTCCGGCCAGACCTCAAAGTATTCGCCATCCACCGAAGCAATCACCGGGCGAGCATATAGATCGCCCACTTCCACTTCATACCATGTCTCGTCCACACGGACTGTAATCTTCATCGCCTGGGGCCTTTCTGAGAGAGCAGCTGTCCGCGCTGGACCGCCTGCCACGCGCTCACAATCGCCGTCGGAGGCAGGGGAAATTCGTGTGGCTCGCTGGCCTGCGCTTCGCGCGCCAGCGCCACCGCCACCGCCGCAACCGCTCCCCGACGCTTGCGCTCGCGCTCGTCAGCGTCACTCCGCATTTCGACCTCCGCCAGCTCCGCCGTGATCCCCACCAGCGCGCGCATCACCAGCCACAAGACTATGATTGCGCCGAAGACCAGAGTCATGCCCACGCCGGTGATCGCCAATACTGTTACCAGAGCATCCACAGCCGCCCTCCCTATACCGGGATATTCCCATGCTTACGCGGCGGCGCGGGAGAATATTTGTCGCGCAGCGCAGCCAGCGAAGCCACGATTTTTGGGCGCGTTTCGCGCGGCTCGATCACATCATCCACGTAGCCCGCGCTGGCAGCATGGTAAGGGTTGTTGAACCGCCGCCGGTAGTCTTCGGCCAGCCGTGCGCGTTCCTGGTTGGGGTCCTCGGCCTGCGAGATTTCCTTCCCGAACATGATATTGACCGCACCCTCCGCACCCATGACAGCGATCTCAGCGCTGGGCCAGGCATAGTTCACATCGGTCCCCAGGTACTTGCTGCTCATCACCACGTATGCGCCGCCGTAAGCTTTGCGGGTGATCACGCTGATCTTCGGGACGGTCGCCTCTGAGTAGGCGTAGAGGACTTTTGCGCCGTGACGGATGATGCCCCGGTGCTCTTGCTCGATCCCCGGCAGAAATCCGGGTGAATCGACGAAAGTCACCAGGGGAATATTGAAGCAGTCGCACATGCGCACAAAGCGGGTGATCTTGTCGGCAGCGTCAATGTCGATCACGCCGGCCATCACGCTCGGTTCCTGCGCCACTATACCCACGCTGTGCCCACCGATGCGCGCCAGACCGATGATGGCATTGCTGCCGAAATTGGGCTGTAGTTCAAAAAACGTACTCCGATCCACCACGCGGGCAATGACCTCATGCATACTGTAAGGCGTGGTAGCGTCCATCGGGACAATGCGGTTCAATGCCTCGTCCATCCGCAGCGGATCATCCGTCGGTACCTGGTAGGGTGGATTTTCGACATTGTTCGAAGGGAGATAGCTCAAAACGTGGCGGCACAGGGCCAGCGCTTCCTGCTCGGAATCTGCCGCGAGATGGGCATTCCCGCTGATTGCGGTATGAACCTCCGCACCCCCCAGTTCCTCGGTATCAACATCTTCGCCGGTGACCGTCTTGATCACCTGAGGCCCGGTCAGGAACATGAAGGAATGCTTGCGCACCATGATGATCAGGTCAGTCAGCGCCGGGGAATAGGCCGCGCCACCTGCGCATGGCCCCAGCATGACGCTGATCTGAGGGACCACGCCCGAATATTGAGCATTCCGCCGGAAGATCTCAGCGTAGCCGCCCAGGCTGCGCACGCCTTCCTGGATGCGCGCGCCGCCCGAATCGATCAGGCCGATGATCGGGTTGCCATTACGCACGGCAAGGTCCATCACGCGGCAAATTTTGTGACTCTGCATCTCGCTGAGCGTCCCGCCGTAAACGGTGAAATCCTGCGCATAGACGTACACGGTACGCCCCTCGATCTGGCCGTATCCGGTAACAACGCCCTCACCCAGATATTCTTCCATCGGCAGGCCAGCTTCATCCCCCTGGTGCGTGATGAAGGGTTCCAGTTCGTTAAAGGTCCCAGGATCGAGCAGCAGGTTCAGCCGTTCGCGTGCGGTAAGTTTGCCTTTGGCGTGTTGGCGCTCGATCCGGTCTGCGCCGCCGCCCAGGCGCGCTTTTTCGCGAATGGCGCGCAGTTCCAGAATGCGCGGGTCTTCCTGGTAATTGTCATCCGACATGGGCACTCCCCCGGCAGCTTCGCTATGGGCTGGGCAGGCGACTCCGCTAAAGAGTCACCTTTCTCTGAGTGTAAGCGGGCTGACGCATACAAGACACCGCAGTTTGTCACATTTCGGACCAGCGTATAGCACAAAACACGCGCCGTAACATTAAGTCGCGGCGCGCGCCAGGCAAAAAATCAATTCTGTCTACGAACACTACTGGGTGCTGCCCATGCGGCGAGCGGGACTCACAGGCACGGCAGTTTCGGCAGGCAGTACAGCACCACCGACCGCCGGTTCGACGGTCGGCTCAGCGCTACTCCAAAGCTCAGCGATCACCATCCCGGCCAGGATCAACCCACAGCCGACCACCTCTTTGGTGCCCAAGGTCTCATTGGCCCACCACCAGCCAAAGAATGCGGCGAAGACCGGCTCCAGGCTGAACAGCAGCGCGGTATGAGTGGGCGTCGTGAATCGCTGCACATACACCTGAATGCTAAACGCGAGCGCGGTGGCCACCGCCCCGGTGAAGGCAATGGCCGCCCATGTCTCGGCAGGCAGCGCGAGGGTGGGCTTTTCAAACACAAATGCCGACCCGGTCGCAATGATCGCCACTGCGCCGATCTGAGTCACGGCCAGCCGGAATGGATCGTGGCGGGGCGAAAAATGAGACACACTGGTGATGTGCAGCGCAAAAGCTACGGCACAGGCCAGCACCCACAGGTCTCCCGTCGCCACGCTAAGATCGGCGTTCAAAGTGAGCAGTGCAAGCCCGGCCAGCGCCGCCAGGATTCCGACTGTGGGGCCGCGCCCTGGCGGGCGGCGCAGTAGCGTAGTCGCCAGCAGCGGCACGATCACCACGCTCAGCCCGGTAATGAACCCGGCTTTGGCCGTTGTCGTGGTTTGCAGACCGATAGTCTGGAACAGGTACCCCATCGCCAGCCACAACCCGATGAGCGCCCCGACCAGCAGATCCCGCCGGGTGACTCGTCTCACCCGCCCCCAGTACAACACGCCCAGGAACACCGTCGCAAGAATGAATCGCCACGCGACAAAGGTGAGCGGCCCCACTGCATCCAGGGCGTTCTGCACTGTGACAAAGGTCGATCCCCAGATGAGGGCGACAAATCCCAGGGCCATATCGGCCTGCCAACGTTTCATAGCTGCCTCGTGTTGTGTTGAGAGAACGTGCGCAGAGATGACCCAACGACCTATAGCGCGCGCATCAGGATTTGTCGCATTTCTTCGGTTGTCAGGCTGATCGGATTCCCCTTCATCGAACTAGACTGCGCCGACTTGGTGATCAGGTCATCCATTTCGGCGTCGCTCAGTCCATAGCTTGCCAGGCCCGGAATGTCCAATGCAGAGACCAGATCGCCCACCCAGACCGCACCATCTGCCGGTGAGGCCGATTCGTCGCTGGTCAGGATTCGCGCAACTTCAGCATATCGCTCTAGCGATGGGTTAAGCGGATCGCGCGCCTGCAGTGCCCCAATATTCGCCATCATGACATGAGGCAGCAGGGCCGCACAAACTGCCCCATGGGGGGCGTGGAACATGCCACCAAACGGGCCTGCAAAGCCATGCACGGCCCCCAGCTTTGCATTCGCCAGTGCCAGCCCACCACACAAGCTCGCCAGAGCCATATCTTCGCGGGCCGCGCGGTCGTCCGGCTGCAGGTAAGCGCGACGCAGCGCGCCCCCTGCCCTGCGCATCCCCTCACGACAAACTGCATCCGTCAACGGATTGGCCGCAGGAGAGACGAACGGCTCGATCACCTGGGTCAACGCATCCAGGCCGGTCGCCGCCGTGACTGCTGGCGGCAGCGTATAGGTCAGCTCTGGATCAACCAGCGCCACATCGGGCAGCATGGTTGGCGACCGCAGACTGACCTTGACACGGTGCTCCGGCGATGCCAGAACCGCGTTCCGCGTCACTTCGGAGCCGGTCCCGGCAGTAGTTGGGATGGCGATACACGGCGCGGAGGGCTGCTTGAGCGGCTGCCCCTGCCCGATCACCTCCAGGTAGAGGTATGGATCGCCAGGGTTAGTCAGCAGCGCTGCCGCCGCCTTTGCGGTGTCAATCGCACTGCCGCCGCCAAACCCGATGATCAGGTTGCAGCCACGCTCGCGGGCTAATGTCGTTGCAGCCAGCGCAACTTCGACGGTCGGCTCATCCTCGACCACAAACGGGACAGCTTCTACCCGCGCAGTGTCGAGCGAATCCAGCAGCCCTGCTGCGCGCTCCAGCGAAGCGCCCGCCACAACCAGCGCGCGCCGCCCCATGCCAGCCGCGATCGATCCCACCTCGCGCAGCGCGCCCGCTCCAAACAGGATGCGCCCCGCGGTTGCAAATTCAAAGCGCATCACCGCTACCCCCATCCTTGCTCGTCGGGAAACACATTCGCATAGATGATCCGGCTGCGTGGTTCAGCCAGCATATCGGCTACCGTTTCCGCCCAACGCGCATAATGTGCCGTCTGTTTGTGTGCGGCGGGATCATTGGGGGTCCGGTATACCTCGACCAACACAAAACGCGTAGGATCATCCGCCTGCTGGATCACATCGAACCGCGCGATACCCGGCTCTTGCACGCTGTTGCGCGCGTTGTCGATGCAGGCTTCCTTGAAGGCTTCGATGAATTCGGGCTTCACCTGGCAAAATACATGCACGATGTACATCGTAAGCTCCTTCCAGTCTATGGACGGTGCAGCAGACACGCCGTGCCTTTCGGCATTGTCATTGTCAGCTCAAACGAATCACTACCCACGAGGTTTGCCCCTCGGAAACGGTCACCGTATCTTTGAAGCGCAACATGCCTCGAATACGCACGATGACCTGGTAATCACCGGCGGGCAGGTCGGCATAGGTGAAATGCTCGCCGTAGTACGGGTCTGAATTGGGGCCAGACTCGGAGTAGCTGTACGTGGTGCGCCCTGGCCCATTCACAGGCTGGATCGTGATCATCAGGTCGTAAAGACGGCTCCCGTCACGGTCAAAGACACGTCCGGCCAGCGTTCCATACCCCCTCCAGGGTTTGATCCACAGGTCAGGGTTATAGGTGCTGCCGTAATCATACGGGTCGCCGATCCGTACCTCAAGATGCAGGTGCGATCCCAGTGCGACCCCTGTCGCTCCCACCTGTCCCAGAGTGTCGCGCACCTGGACCCGTTGCCCTGTGCTCACACTCACGCGATTCATGTGCCCATACAGCGTGTACAGCGGGCGGCCATCAGGAGCCGGGCGATCATGCGCAATCACAACCAGGTTGCCATAAAAATTCAAGCTTGGCCCAAACATGACCTCCGAATCATCCCCGGCATAGAACACCGTTCCGTTTGCCACCGCCAGGATCGGAGTTCCCAGCAGGTTCTGGATATCGATACCGTGATGGACCTGGAACCCTCCGCCGCCCGTCGTACCATACGGGTACGAACGGGACGCAAAATCGGCCACCGTATTGGTAGGATCGCGCGGGAATGGCCGCTCCAACCAGTAATGATCGTGGATTTCCCCCGTCCGGTCGAAGTCCGTTCCAGGCACCGGGGTCGTTTCCAGCGTGGCCAGCATAACCTGAGTCGAGCGCGGCGTGTTCGTCGGAAGTGACAAAGGGCTGGCCGATGGGGCCTGTGTCGGGTTTTGGGCCAGGCCAGGCGCGCCCGCTGATGTCAATTGCGCCCCCGTTGGAACGGCTGTTGGCACCGCCGAGGGCGTGAGGGTTGGCGTGGGCGTCATCGTACTCGTAGGCAGAGGAGTCTCCGTCGGGGTTTCGGTAGCCGTCTTCTGCATGGCAATCAGTGTCGACAGCGCGTCTTCGGTCGGCACAACCGGGACAGCGGTCAGCGGGTCCCTTGCGCGGGTGTCTTCCGAGCCGGCTGCACACGCGCTGATCACCATGACCAGCATTCCGATCATTCCGCCGTACCCCATCCAGTGCCTGATCCGTCTCACCAATTCGTACCTCGCACTCACTCAACCCCAAATCACCACCATGCAAATCGCCACGCGATACTACACATCGATGGGCTATCGCAAACCTGCGCGCTCTTCAACCGCCGCCAGGATCGCCTCTCGCAGCGCACGCGCGCGCGTCAGCAGGGCCTCGATGTCATTTTGATACCGCTCAGTCGCGCCCGAGTCGGTCAAGCTAGCAGCGTAAACCCGCACATTAAGCGCGGCACTCTCTACCGCCGCCACACCGATTAAAGCTGCCGGTCCTGCATCGGGCACGGCGTTCTTGTTCCCCTGTCGCGCCACCTGTTCGACAAGCTGCCGTGCCTCAACGGTCAGCCGGGCAACATCGAGCGGCACATCCGCCGCGTGCATCATCGCGCGCTGGATCGTTGCATCACGCTCAGCAGCATTTGGGGGCAGCTTGTAAGCGCTCATCACTGCGTCAAACGCC
>DAOUFU010000125.1:0-26004 GCA_034429275.1 Anaerolineae bacterium
CGAGAACCTTCATTGAGCGAGCGCACCTGGCCGCTTCGGAATCGCACGGAAAACGACTCGTGCCGCATGGTGCCATCCCTTCTTATGGGAGTCTTGTGGTCCCACCAGGGCAAAAGTCAGCACAACGCAGGGTGTGCGCGGGGTCTCATAGAATGGGCAGGGGCGGTTGGGGAATAGTGCGCCTTGCCCGGCCAAGAACCGCGCCAGGAGCGCCTTTCTGCCGACTCGTATGGGCGCAAATGCGCGGTATACTAGGGCGCGGCACTTGGTCCTGTTCGCTATGAGGATTGGCGCGCTGTCGCTTTGCCCCCACGGGTTGAGCTTCTCGCTGCCCCGCGTCCGATCCACCGTTTGAGGAGACATTTCTGCAATGCGTATTCTTGTTCTTGGTGGCGATGGCTACCTGGGCTGGGCTACCGCGATGTATTTCAGCCAGCGTGGGCATGATGTGGCGGTGGTGGATAACTTTTTGCGGCGCATGATGCACATCGAGCGCGGTACCGACAGCCTGACGCCGATTGCGTCGCTGCATACGCGCATTGACGCATGGAAAGAAGTCAGCGGCAAGACGATTGAACCGTTCATTGGCGATATCAAAGACTGGCATTTCATCAGCCGGGTGATCCGCGACTTCAAGCCCGAAGTAATCGTGCATTATGGCGAAATCCCCAGCGCGCCCTATTCGATGATCGATGTGCACCACGCCGTGCAGTGCCACGAGAACAACGTCAACGGCACGCTCAACGTGCTGTGGGCCATGCACGAATTCGCCCCCGAAGCCCACCTGATCAAACTGGGCACGATGGGCGAATATGGCACGCCTAATATCGACATTCCCGAAGGATATTTCGAGGTGGAATATCGCGGTCGGAAGGATACGCTGCCGTTCCCAAAGCAGGCCGGGTCGTTCTATCACCTGACTAAAGTCCACGACAGCAACAACATCATGTTTGCCTGCCGGATCTGGGGCCTGCGCGCTACCGATCTGAACCAGGGCGTCGTGTACGGCATCGAGACCGAAGAATCCCGGCTGGATGATCGACTGCTGACCCGCTTCGATTACGACGAATCATTCGGCACGGCGCTTAACCGCTTCTGTGTGCAGGCCGTGGCCGGGATTCCACTCACGCTCTATGGCAAGGGCCACCAGACTCGCGGCTATCTGAATATCCTCGACACGCTGCAATGCGTCGAGATCACGGCTAACAATCCGCCCGCGCCCGGCAAGATGCGCGTGTTCAACCAGTGGGTCGAGCGGTTCTCGGTGGTGGACCTGGCGCTGCATGTGCGCACTGCTGCCCGCGCGGTCGGTCTCGATGTCAAGATCGCCCATTACCAGAACCCGCGCCGCGAGGCCGAAGAGCATTACTACAACCCGGATCACAAAAGCCTGTACGACCTGGGGCTGAAGCCACACCTGCTCTCGGACTCGCTGGTGGAGAGCGTGATCAACCGGGTGGTGCAGTACAAAGACCGCATCATCGACCATTCGATCATTCCGCGCATCACCTGGGAAAAGGGCGGGACCAACGAGTATTCCGAAATCATCGAATACGAAGACGACCCCAACCGTTAACGCCGCGAATGACCTGCGAGCAGAGACAATCACAGGCCAGCCGGTTACCCGTGCTGGCCTGTGTGAGTCTGTGGAGTGAATTCAGCGGGCGAGGGGAGCCTGCGGCGCGGCGAAAGCGCCGTGCTAGAGATTGAGCGCCGTGCCTGCTGCGCCGGGAGCCTCACCGGGATACGCTTCCGGCGAGACGCGGCCAGTCTGGGGGGCATTGCCCTGGAACGGCTGCTGTGCCGGGGTCTGCTCGGTGGGCTGCTCGACCTGGGCCTGGCCTGCCTCGTGGATAGCCATCATGCGCTGGGAATCGCTGAGGGTCCAGGTGTGATCGCGGATCACCAGGCCCGCCGCTTCGAGCGCGGCATTGAGCGGGGCCGAGCCAGGCTCCATATCATGCAGGATGCTGTAGGGCGGCTGGGTGGCGTTCAGCAGCAGGGGCAGATTGTTCATGACCAACTGAACGTCGGTCGAGCGCAGCTGGTCGAGCGGCACCCCTGCCTGCTCCAGCGCGGTCCGCAGAGCGGTTGGGGCCTGCCCGTGCAGCGCGCTGATCAGCAGCAGGCACGGCCCAACGACTGCCGCATGGGGCAGTTCGTCGCCGGTCTGTGCCGCGATCATCTCTGCCAGGTCGTGATCAGAGCCATACTGCGCGCGAGTGTGCCCCAACTGGTTCGAAAGCTGCACCGCGCTGATCATCAGGTTGAGCAGCAGGTGCAGCCCGCTGCCATCGGCCTGGCCCATCAGCGGCGCGCCCTTGATGACCTCTTTGGCCAGGGCCGCCGCCAATGCTGCCGCCCACGACTCGAAGCGTTGCTCGCGCGGGGTCTTGCCATGCTGCGCCGCATAGCGCCAATCGAGCAGGCCGGTAACAATCGACAGCACGTCCACCATTCCACCCGCGCGGATTTCTGCCGGGGCCGCCTGGAGCACGGTCCAATCCAGGATGATTTCGGTGGCCGGGCCGGTTTCTTCCCATACGAAACGCGACGAGCCGCCGTCCTGGTCGTCGATGCGTGCGCGCGGCGTGAGCATCCAGTCGCTGTCGAGCGCAGTGGGCACGATCACCAGGGGGACTCCGCGCCGGGCCGCGATGACTTTGCCCGCCATGACGGGTGCGCCCTGTCCCACTGCGTAGATGACCTTGACCTGTGCAGGCAGGTTATCGGCCAGGTAATCGAACAGCGCGCGGCTGTAACTGGCCGGTTCGGCCTGGATCACGACCGGCAGCGCAAGCTGCGCGCTCAAGCTCGCCCAGGTCTCCGCGCTGGTCAAAAGGGCGACCGGGCGTTTTTCGTCCACCAAATTCAATTCCCGGAAGACGATCCGGGGCAAGGGCCAGATTGCCATCGCGCATTCTCCGTCCACTTCACAAGGCACTTTTTGCCGCGCGCCGGGGAAAGTCCGCCGGGCACTATGCGTTTAGTGTAGTGCGAATCGGTTGTGAAGTCCAGCACAGCGGACTCCAACACAGCGGACCGGCCCGGAGCCACATTTAACCGTTTTTTGTCCACTCCGGTATAATGGTCCGCCATTGGTGAACGCAGTCACGAGTCGAACGAGGCCAACTGCCTATGGCATCAACGGAACTTTCTCAGCACGCCGCGCCGCTGCCCCGCGCCGCCGTGCGACGCGGTCGCTTGTGGCCGATTCTCCAGAGTCTGCTTGTCCCCATCCTATCGGTGTTTACGGCCATCCTGGTCGGCTCGGTGTTGATCCTGCTCAACGGGCGCGACCCGATCACCGCCTTCAACGGGTTATTCCAGGGGGCGTTCATGGAGCCGCGCGGTTTGCTGGCGACCTTCCGCAACATGACGCCGCTGGTGCTGGCAGGGCTGTCGGTGGTCTTTGCCTATAAGAGCGGCCTGTTCAACATCGGCGTGCAGGGCCAGTTGATTATGGGATCGGTGGCGGCGGCCTGGATCGGCTTTGCGGTGAAGGGGCTGCCGCCGGTGCTGCACATCTCGCTGGCTATCGCTGCTGCGATGGCGGTGGGTGCCCTGTGGGCCGGGATCGCCGGGGCGCTCAAAGCTTTTGCCGATGCCCACGAAGTGATCACAACCATCATGCTCAACTATATCGCGGCGCTGCTGGCCGGGTGGCTGATCTCCACCGGCAGCGATGGATCGCGGCCTGGTCCGCTGGCCAGCCCGGAATCCAAGCTGGACGCCATCGCCAAGACCCCCTCGATTCTCAAAAGCGCCGAACTGCCGGTGATCATCCGCGTATCGTCCAATTCCGACCTGCACGTGGGCATCTTCATCGCCCTGGTGATGTCGGTTGTGATCATGCTGCTGCTGTACCGCACAACGTTCGGCTTCCAGCTCCGTATGACCGGCCACAGCCCCAGCGCAGCCCACTACGCGGGCGTCAATGTCAAGCGGATCACCGTGCTGACGATGGTGATCGCGGGGGCGCTGGCCGGGCTGGCCGGTGGCATTCAGACGCTGGGCGTGAACCACAATTATGAGGGCAATCAAAGCCTCGGCCTGGGGTTCGACGGCCTGACGGTGGCGTTTCTGGCGAACCTGCACCCGCTTGCCGTCAACTTCTCCGCCTTTTTGTTTGGGGCGATGGACGCCGGTACGGCACGGATGGCGCTGGATGCTGATATTGCTAACGAGCTGATCAAGGTGATCCAGGCCATGATTTTGATGTTCGTCGCTGCCGACCAGATCATCCGTCGCCTGTACCGGATCAAGGGCCGAGGCGCGGACTTGCGGATCGGACGGGAATAGGGAACGGCTTATGGAAACAGAAATCGCACTGGCCATTATCGCCACCATCAACGCGACCATTCGCTTCTCGGTGCCGATTACGTTGGGCGCGATGAGCGGCATCCTCAGCGAGCGCTCCGGCATCGTCAACATCGGCATCGAGGGCATGATGCTGATGTCGGCTTTCGCCGGGTTCATCACCAATGTGGCGCTGAGCGAACCCGGCGTTTCCGAGACACTGCAAGCGGCCCCGGTCCGGCTGACGCTCTCGGTGGCCGTCGCGCTGATGGCGGGCGGGCTGATGGGTTTGCTGCATGCGCTGCTCTCGATCCAGTACAAGGTGGACCAGATTGTCAGCGGCACCGTGATCAACATCCTGGCGCTGGGCCTGACCGGCTATTTCTACCCGCGCGACACGCACACGATGGGCAAGCTGCCCTCGCTGATCAGCAATCCGTTCGACAAAGCCGATGCCTGGGCGCTGAAGATCAGCGACAATATGACGTTCTATCTGCCCTACGACATCGGGCGCATTTTGTTTGATAAAGACATCATCACCTACCTGACGCTGATCCTGGTGTTTGTGCTCGGATGGGCGCTGTATAACACTACCTGGGGATTGCGCACCCGCTCCATTGGCGAGAATCCGCGCGCCGCCGATACGCTGGGCATCAACGTGTACCGGATGCAGTATACCAACCTGCTGTTCAGCGGCATGATGGCCGGACTGGCGGGGGCATTCCTCTCGCTGGCGGCGGTGGGCACCTTCGAGCGCAACATGACGACCGGGCGCGGCTTCATCGCGCTGGCAGTGATGATCTTCGGCAACTGGCGGCCTTCCGGGGCGCTGCGTGGGGCGCTGCTGTTCGGCTTCGCGATGGCGCTGCAAGGCCAGCTCCAGCAGTTTGGCATCGATTTCCCGCACCAACTGGTGAGTATGCTGCCGTACATTCTGACGATTGTGGTGCTGGCCGGGTTCGTGGGCCGGGCGCGGCCCCCGGCGTTTGCGGGCAAAGCCTACGAGGTGGAATAGCATGAGTAAAGCGCGCAATAAAATGCGCACGGCTCAGGCGGCCCAACTGCTCGCCAGCCGCACCCGCCAGCGCGACGTGTTCGGCCCTGGATGGATCATGATCGTCTTGGGGATCGCGTTGAGCGTGGATGCGCTGGCGGGTCCCCGGCTGCCGGAGGGCGTCCGGCTGGGCCTGGTGGTCGTCCTCAGTTTGTGGGCCGGGCTGATCGGTTGGCAGCACTGGCAGGCCGCCAGAAAGCGCGAGATTCTGATCGCGGGTGGGTTTCTCGTTCTCGGCGGGTTGGGGATTGTGATGGGGATGACCCTGCAGTTGCCCTGGGCACTGCTGCTGATTGCATTTGCGCTGCGGCTGTTGTTCGGTCGTGACCGGTGATGGATACGCCTATGTCTGAACAAGCACACCTGCCCAAGGGGCAGGCCGACGATGTTGTGCTCGAAGTCGAAAACGTGACCAAGCGCTTCCCCGGCGTGCTGGCCAACGATAATGTCTCGCTGCGGCTGCGGCGCGGCGAGATTCTGGCGCTGCTGGGCGAAAACGGCGCGGGTAAAAGCACACTGATGAACGTCATCTATGGGCTGTACCGGCCCGATGGCGGCACCATCCGCCTGAAGGGGCGCGAAGTCCACTTCAGCAGCCCGCGCGAAGCCATTCACAGCGGGATCGGCATGGTCCACCAGCATTTCCAACTGGTGCCGGTGATGACCGTCGCCGAAAACGTGGTGCTGGGCGAAGAAGCGGATGTGGCCCGGCGAGGTGAGCCGGGCACGCTGTGGAGCATGGTGCTTCGCTGGCTGCCCAGCCTGCTGGTGTTTGCGCTGTGCATGCTCATCGGGCTGTCGCTGGGCAAGCCGGTGTATATCGCCGCCGCCGCCGGGATCGGCGTGGTGCTGGCCGTGATGGTCACAGTGCCGGCCAGCGCCCGGCTGGCGTGGAGCATCACCTGGCGGGCGGGGCTGGTCTTTGTAGCAATTGCGCTGGCCGCGCGCATTGAGCTGATCGCGCGCGTGGCCCTGACCGACCTGGCGCTGCAATCGGACGTCGAGACCGTGATCACCAGGCGGCCTCAGGAACTCGATGGGTATGGGGTGAATGTGACGGTTGTTGAGCGCGCCCCGATCCCCTTCAAGTGGTCGCGCGAGTGGCGCGACGCGAACAACGCGGGCACCGGCGTCATGGGCGTGATGAACAGCGCCAAAGCCCAGCTTGAGGTCTACCGCGACAACGGTGTGCCCGGCTGGATGCTCGACGCCATCGACGAGGTGCCGCCGGTGGTGTATGCGCTGACTTCGCTGCTGCTGCTGTTGGCATTGGGCTGGCACAGCATCACGCACTGGCGCGGCGAGCGCACTGCACCCGGCCCATTTCGCCCGGCGGACCTGGCGATTCTGGCCGGGCTGGGGGTGCTCTATGTGGCCGCAATGTGGCTGTGGCTGGATGATGTCGAGCGCCCGATGCTGGCGGCGATCAGTGTGCTGTTGGCTGCCGGGTTGGGGGCCATTCTGTGGCGCGAGATGCGCCACCGCAGCGCGGAGCAGGAATTCACCCTGGGCAAGGTTTCCCCGCTGGATGGCATCATCGACGCGGCGCTGTCGGTCCTTCACCAGATGACGGAAATTCGCAACCCGCGCGCCGCCGCCGAACACGTCCGCGAGATTTCGCGCCAGTATGGGCTGGAAGTGGACCCGGACGCGGTAATCGAAAAGCTGCCGGTGGGGATGCAGCAGCGCGTTGAAATTATCAAGGCGCTTTACCGCAAGGCGGATATTCTGATCCTGGACGAGCCGACCGCCGTGCTGACCCCACAGGAAAGCCGCGAACTATTCAAGATCATGCGCGAACTGGCTTCGATGGGCGTGTCGATCATCTTCATCACGCACAAGCTCAAAGAGGTCTTCGAGGTGGCGACAAACATCGTGGTGATGCGCGGCGGCCAGGTGGTGGGAACCACCACACCCGCCCAGGCCACCGAGCCATCCCTGGCGGCGATGATGGTCGGGCGCGAGGTGATCTTGCAGGTGGAGAAGGGACCTGCAGCCCCCAAGGAAAAGGTGCTGGAAGTGCGCGGCCTGAGTGCCATCGATCACCGTGGCGCGCAAGCGTTGAACGATGTGAGCTTCGATGTGCGGGCCGGGGAAGTGTTGGGGATCGCCGGGGTGCAGGGCAACGGGCAGACTGAGCTGGTCGAGGTGCTGACCGGTCTGCGCACGGCATCAAGCGGATCGGTCAAACTGTTGGGCAGCGAGCTTCAGCCGGACGTGCAGCCCGAAGCCTCTATCGGCGCGCAGGTGAGCGCCCTGGCGCTCGATACGCTGATCGTGGCCGTGTTCACCTATCTGCTGGGCGGGTTGGTGTTTTATTTCGGCGATTCGTCACTGGGTGGGGCAGGCACCGGCACGCGGTTGATCACCTGGGCCATCGTGCTGCTGGTAGTGGATGTGCTCTACTTCCTGGGATGCTGGCGCGCATGGGGTACAACGCTGGGCATGTCGCTTTCGGGGCTGCATATCGTCGATCTGGCCGATCGCAAAGCGCCCGGCCTGGCGCTGGTCCAGCGCTATGTCATCTGGCTGGCGCTGCGCCTGCCCGCTTTCCTGCCGCTGATCGCGGCGCTGCGACAGGCCCGCCAGCACAATCCGCAGCGCGCCTGGTTCGATTCGCGGCTGGGGCTGCGCGTGATCCGACTGGAGCATATCACCCCGCGGCGAATCAAGGATATGGGCACCAGCCATGTGCCGGAAGATCGTCAGCGTCACGGGCTGGTCAAGCCCTATTCGGTGGCCGATAACCTGGTGCTCAACGACTTTTACGAATCGCCCTATGCCCAGCCCCCGACTGCTGCTGAGCTGCCGTTTGCATTGCTAAGCTACCTGGTGGTGGCCGGGACGATCATCGCCGGGCTGCTGGTGCTGGCGCTGGAGGTATGGGATCGCTGGCTGTGGAATGCGCTGCTGGACCTGTATCACATTCCAGAGACGCTGCGCGCGCCGGACATCATCAGCATGAGCAATGCTCAACGCGCCGCCAACCAATATCCGCTGATTGTCAGCGTGCTGGCGCTGCTGGTGCTGGTGACGGTGGCCGGCTTGCTGGCGCACACCCTGACCCTGCGGCTGTTGGGATACGGCCCGGTGCGTGATGCGCTCTACCGGGTGAACCGGCGACTTAATCATGCCGTGCAGCGCAACGGCGCGGATGATCCCGGCGAGGGGCAGGGCGGCTTGCTGCGGAACAGTGCCGCGATCAATGACCACGCGCTGCGTCTGATCGACAAATTCGACATCCGCACGCCGGGGCCGCATGTGGAAGGCGGGACACTCTCCGGCGGCAACCAGCAGAAGCTGATTGTCGCGCGCGAGTTCAGCCGCCGCCCGCGCCTGTTGATCGCGGCGCAGCCGACGCGCGGCATTGATGTCGGCTCGATTGAGTTCATCCACAACCAGATCATCGAGCAGCGCGACGAGGGCGCGGCGGTGCTGCTGGTCTCGGCGGAATTGGACGAGATCATGGCGCTTTCGGACCGGATCGCAGTGCTGTATAAGGGGCAGATCATCGACACGCTGCCCGCCCATGAGGCCACTCGCGAGCAGTTGGGCCTGCTGATGGCGGGCGTTCACCCGGCAGATGGACGGTAGCGCGACAGGCAGGGAAGAGGCGCGGTGTTCCCGTACCTCTTCCCGTCCTCAGGGTAAAATTTGCTCTTGTCAAATCCCGAAAGCTGATCTATACTTCGGGTTACTTCGGCAACGAAGTCCACGCGGGCGTGGTTCAGTGGTAGAACGTCTCCTTGCCAAGGAGAAGGTCACGGGTTCGAATCCCGTCGCCCGCTCAGAAACAACCGTTGCGCACATGTGCAGCGGTTGTTTTTTTACCCTGTTGTGCGCCTGTTTGCAGCAATATTGCTGTAAAAATCCACGGCCCATCTCAGCGAGAATTGTGCGGCGGCTCCTGGATAAGTTCGCACCTATCCAGCCATGACTTGGGCAATTTCAGCAGCGCCATTGTTAAGTGCCCTCAGCGTAGAACCCGTTACCGCGCAAGTTTGAAGCGAAAAAAGCGCCAGTCACCCACCGTGTGACTAATTGGTTACCATAAAAAAGGGCAGCAGGTAACCTCATAGACGCACCTCACGGCGGTTGGGTTCGAACGCGCCACGAATCAGGGCGTTCAGGCCGTAAGTGCGCTGTATGTCTTCTGCGGCGTCGGCCACCTCGTCAACGCCCGCTTGTTCCATAGCCAGCACGCGCGTCGGGCGCGGTGCGGTGTGTTTGCTTGACGGCGGCAGGGCTTGATGGTACTGTTCATCATGCGTGTAAACCTTTTCTCTGGGTAGAAAGGGGACAGGGCCATCATCACCATCAAGGATGTAGCAGCCGAGGCGAAAGTCTCGATAGCCACCGTTTCGCGCGTGCTCAACGGCAAGGGGCGAGTGAACCAGGAACTGCAAGAGCGCGTGATGGCGGCGATAGATCGGCTGGGATACCGGCCCAATGCGATTGCCCAGGGGCTGCGTCGCAGCGCGACTCGCTCAGTAGGCGTGCTGATGCCGCGCATCAACGAGCCATTTTTCGGCGCGCTGGCGTTTGCCATCGAGAGGACGCTGTTTGCCAGCGGCTACCGTGGCCTGCTGTGCAGTACCGAAGAAAAGCCGGATAAAGAACGCGCTTATGTGGATATGCTGCTCACCCAGCAGGTGGATGCCTTCATTTATTTCCCCTCGATCACGGGCAGCGCGGACAATGTGTGCGAGATTGCCGGGCGGGGCATCCCGATGGTGCTGATCGAGCGCGCCATCAGCGGCTGCGAGGTCAGCCGCGTGCTGATCAGCAACTTCCAGGGGGGCTATGACGGGGCGCGGCACCTGGTCGAACTGGGGCACACCCACATCGGCGTGATCTGCGCGAATCTGGAGAGTATGCCGGTCGAGCGGCTTTCTGGGGTGCAGCGCGCGTTCGCCGAGGCCAGGGTGCAGCACGATGTGCGCATCATGAGCCGCGAATCCGATTTCCAGACGGGGTATGAAGCTGCCCTCGACATGCTCGACCGGTCATCCCGACCCACCGCCATCTTCGCCCTGACCGACTCGATCGCCATCGGGACGCTGCACGCCGCGGCTCACCTGGGCATTCGCGTGCCGCAGGAATTGTCCGTGATGGGGTTTGACAACATCTCGCTGGCTTCGTTCGCCATCCCGCCCCTGACGACCGTCGCACAGCCCATCGACGAGATCGGGGAATCCGCCGTGAGTATACTGCTCCACCACCTGCAAGACCCCGAAGCGCCGCCGGAGACGATTATGCTCAACACCCATCTGATCGTGCGGCAGTCCACCGCGCGGCCCGGAGGTTGATCCCTCTCAGGGACCTTCTCAGGGCGAGACGCTGGCCAGGCCAGGATACCGCTCGTACCAGTCCAGCGGCACGTCAGGCGGGGAGACGCGCTCGCGCCAGGGGGTCGCCTGCGCACACAGCGACGCCAGCCTATCCATGCGCGCGCGTCCCGTCGTGCGCAGAAACTCTTCGCGCGCATCGCCCTGCAAAGTGACCGCTTCTGCCCACACAGCCCGCCCGACGATCACGCCGCTCGCGCCGCATTCGCAGGCCAGCGCCACCTGGCGCTCAAAAACCGCGTAATCCACGCCCGCGCTCAGCAGCGCCCAGGGCACACGGCACGCCGCGTTCAGCTCTTCCAACGCCGAACGCCACATGGCTTCGTCCGGGTCCTGTTTAACATCGAGCGGAAACTCGGTCTTGAGCACATCAATCCCCATCTGGCTGAAGGTGCGCGCGGTCTCGATGACCAGCCGACGTTTTTCGGCGCTGGGCAGCGGCCTGGCCGGGTCCGGTGAATAGACGAGCGGCTCAAGGAAAAAGGGCAGATCGCAGGCGGCGCATTCGTCAACGACGCGCGCTACCACGTCACGCCGGGCCGGAGCGCGGCGATCCTCCGGGTGGTAAAACAGCAGCATTTTGACCCCTGTGCCACCCATACGTTTGATCTGGCCGACCGACCAGCCTGGTATCAATGCCGGTTCGCGCTGGTCGGGAGTCACATCGTAGTTGGTGATCTCCAGCGGCGAGAGCAGGCCCACACTGCCCGGCACGATTCCCGAAGCGATGCCCGGCCCCAGGCCATAAGCCGGGTCCACCAGCACGGCGCTGCACCGGGGCACCAGGTGCTGGATCACCTGCTGCTTGAAGGCACTGAATGCCTGGTCCGTGATGGGCTGTGGCGCGCTGCGATCCAGCGCCGACCGCAGGTTGCCGCGATGATCGATTGCCAGGATGACGAAATGACCGCCGGGGGTGCTGTTCTGCAAGAGGTGCCGGTATTTGCCAATGGTGGTCATCACCCTGCTGCCTTCCTGCCGTTTGAAGCGGCTTGACATCGCTACCAAATCGCTATAGGCTTGAGTAAACGTTTTCTCGTGGTAGATGTAGTGTACTGGATCGACGCGCCTGGCACAAGACGCCTGGCAACTTGTGGCGTGCTGTCCGGTTTCTCCACACGGTCCAAAAGTATTTTTGAGGTCATGATATGACACAATACCCCCTGATTCGCAACTTCATCGCCGGGCAGTGGCAGATCGCCCCCGCCGCCGACCAGCTCGATGTCATCAATCCCGCGACGGCCCAGGTGCTGGCGCGCGTGCCGCTCTCGCCCGCCGAGACTGTCGCGCGAGCGGTCGAGGCGGCCCACAATGCGTTCCTCGACTGGCGGCGTGTGCCCGCCGGTGAGCGTGTTCAGCCGCTGTACAGGCTGCGCGCGCTGTTGATCGACCACCTGGACGAACTGGCCCGGATCGTGACCAACGAGTGTGGCAAAACGTACCAGGAAAGCGTGGGCGAACTTCAGCGCGGCATCGAGAATGTCGAAGTTGCCTGTGGCATCCCCAGTCTGATGCAGGGATATACCAGCGAGGACATTGCACCCGGCATCGACGAGCACATGATCCGGCAGCCGCTCGGCGTGGTGGTCGCCATCACGCCGTTCAACTTCCCGGCCATGATCCCCCTGTGGTTTCTGCCCTACGCGGTGGCGACCGGCAACTGTTTCATCCTCAAGCCGAGCGAGCGTGTGCCCATGGCCAGCGAGCGCCTGTTCGAGTTGATCGAGCAGGCGGGTTTTCCGCCGGGCGTGCTCCAACTGGTCAACGGGGGCAAAGACACGGTCAACGCGTTGATCGATCACCCCTATGTGCGTGCCGTCAGCCTGGTGGGGTCCACGCCGGTAGCCCGCGCCGTCTACCAGCGCGCAGCGGCTGGCGGAAAACGCGCACAGTGCCAGGGCGGCGCAAAGAACCCGGTCATCATCATGCCGGATGCCGATATGGACATGACGACCCGCATCATGGCCGATTCGGCGTTCGGCTGTGCGGGGCAGCGCTGCCTGGCGGCATCCGTGGCGATCACGGTAGGCGATGCCCGGAAAACGTTTACCGACCGGATCGCCGACGCCGCTGCCAGTCGCGTCGTTGGGTATGGGCTGGATGACGGCGTGCAGATGGGGCCGGTTATTTCGCGCACGAGCCAGGAACGCATCGCGGGCATCATCGAGCGCAGCGCAAGCCAGGGCGCGCGGGTGATTGTCGATGGGCGCGGCAAGCAGGTGCGTGGCTATGAACAGGGATACTTCTGCTTCCCCACCATTCTCGATGGCGTGCAGCCCGACAGCGAAGCCGCCACCACCGAGATTTTTGGGCCGGTGCTCAGCCTGATGCACGCGGCCACGCTTGATGAGGCGATAGCCCTGGTCAACCAGCGCAGCTATGGCAACATGGCCTGCCTGTTCACCGGCGATGGGGCGAACGCGCGCCGGTTCCGCAGCGAGGCCCAGGCTGGCAATATCGGCATCAACATCGGTGTAGCGGCCCCGATGGCTTTTTTCCCGTTCAGCGGCTGGAACGAGAGCTTTTTTGGCGATCTCCATGCCCAGGGCCGTCATGGGGTGGAGTTCTATACCCAGACCAAAGTCGTGATCGAACGGTGGCCAGGCACCTGGAGCCGCCAGTTTTGACCGGGCGAGACCTGTGCAGAAAAAGGACTGCGGTGTGAACAAGACGTTTGATCTGCTGAATATCGGTCGCAGCTCAATTGATCTCTATTCGAACGACGTGGGCGCGCCCTTTGAACAAATCACCAGCTTTGCCGCCTATGTGGGCGGCTCACCCACCAATATCAGCGTGGGCGCGCACCGGCTGGGCCTGCACTGCGCCCTGCTCACCGGCCTGGGCGAAGACCCGGTCGGCGATTTTATCCTGCACTTTCTGCGCAGCGAGGGCGTGGTCTGCGACTATATCGTGCGCAAGCCGGGCCGCCGCACCAGCGCGGTAGTGTTGGGCATCGAGCCGCCAGACCGGTTCCCGCTGGTCTACTATCGCGACAACTGCGCCGACATCGCGCTGGAGATCGATGACGTGCTGCGCGCCCCGGTCCATGATGTGCGCGTCGTCCAGTTTGCGGGGACGAACTTCTCCAAAGACCCCAGCCGGAGCGCGACCATCTTCGCGGCAGAACTGGCGCGGCACTATGGGGCGAAAGTGGTGCTCGACATCGACTTCCGCCCGGACCAGTGGCACGATCCGCGCGCCTTTGGCGTGGCGATCCGCTCGGTGCTGCGGCTGGTCGATGTGGTCATCGGCACGCAGGATGAGATCAACGCCGCCATGTTGATCGACCCGGCGCTGATCTCGCTGACCCATTCCCAGGTGTCCGATACCCGCGTAGGGGGCGATATCCGCGCGTCTATTGCCGGGCTGCTGGCGCTCGGACCGGAAGCGGTCATCGAGAAGCGGGGGGAACACGGCGCGGCGGCTCATCTGAAGAGCGGCGAAACGATCCCCGTGCCTGGCTTCCCGGTGGAAATTTACAACATCCTGGGGGCCGGTGACGCATTTGGCGCGGGATTTCTCTACGGCTATGTCAAGGGCTGGGACTGGTACCGGGCCGCGCGGCTGGGCAATGCCTGCGGCGCGATTGTGGTCACCAGGCACGGGTGCGCCAACTTCATGCCCACCATGGACGAAGCGCTGCATTTCGCTGAAGGGTATGGCGGGCTTTAGCCGCGCCGCAGATTCAGCATCGCATTTTTGGGGAATAAAAGAGATTTCTCCGGCGGGATTAGTATTTTGAGGGAATGGCCTCCCATGGCAACCAGACGTTTGACGATGGCACAAGCCTTGATCGAGTTTTTGCAGAACCAGTATGTCGAGCGCGACGGAGTCGAGCAGCCGTTTTTTGCGGGCTGCTGGGGCATCTTCGGGCACGGCAATGTGGCCGGGATCGGGCAGGCGCTCCAGCAGTACGCGGCCACCTTCCGCTACTACCAGACTCGCAACGAGCAGGCGATGGTGCACACTGCCGTCGCCTATGCCAAGATGAAAAACCGGCTGCAAACTTTCGCCTGCACGTCTTCGATCGGCCCCGGCGCGACCAATATGATCACGGCGGCAGCGGGGGCCACCATCAACCGCATCCCGGTGCTGCTGCTGCCCGGCGACATCTTCGCCGAGCGTCTGCAGGCCCCCGTCCTCCAGCAGCTTGAATCCGAGCATTCGCAGGATATCTCGGTGAACGACTGCTTTAAGCCGGTATCGCGCTACTGGGACCGGCTCTACCGACCAGAGCAGGCGATCACCGCGCTGCCGGAGGCGATGCGCGTGCTCACTTCACCCGCCGAAACGGGCGCTGTGACGCTGGCGCTGCCCCAGGATGTGCAGACCGAGGCTTTCGACTACCCGCTCGAATTCCTGCGCAAGCGGGTATGGCACATCCCGCGTAACCGACCGGATGCCGCCCAACTGCGGCGAGCCGCCGAAGTCATCCGCGCGGCCAGGCAACCGCTCATCATCGCGGGCGGCGGCGTGCATTACAGCGATGCCTGCGGCGCGCTGCTGGATTTTGGCAACCGGACCGGCATCCCCTCCGCCGAGACGCAGGCCGGAAAAGGCGCGCTGCCCTACGATCACCCGGCCAACCTGGGTGCCATCGGCGTGACCGGCACGTTGGGGGCCAACCGTATCGCGCGCGAGGCCGATGTGGTGATCGGCATTGGCACGCGCTACAGCGACTTCACCACGGCCTCAAAAACCGCCTTTCAGCATCCCGATGTGGTGTTTGTCAACATCAATGTGGCCGAGTTCGATGCCCACAAACACAGCGCGATCCCGCTGGTGGGGGATGCACGCGCCACGCTCGAAGAACTGCTGCCCCTGCTGGAGGGGTATCGCGTGGACGAGGCTTACCGCGCCCGCGTCGCGGACTATAACCGGGCGTGGGATGCCGAAGTCGAGCGCATCTATAGGCTGGAGCACGGGCCGCTCATCAGCCAGGGCGAGGTGATCGGCGTGGTGAACACCCTCTCGCGGCCCCAGGACGTGATGCTGTGCGCGGCGGGCAGCCTGCCCGGTGCCCTGCACAAGCTGTGGCGCACGCGCGATCCCAAAGGCTATCACCTGGAATATGGCTATTCGTGCATGGGATACGAGATCGCGGGCGGGATGGGCGCGAAGATGGCCGCCCCAGAGCGCGAGGTATACGTCCTGGTGGGCGATGGATCGTACCTGATGCTCAACAGCGAGATTGTCACGATGGTACAGGAACGGCTCAAGGTGATCATTGTGGTGCTGGACAATCACGGTTACGCCAGCATCGGTGGATTGTCCAAGAGTGTGGGCAGCGATGGCTTCGGCACAAAATACCGCTTCCGCGACGATTCCGAGGCGTTGGAAGGCGACGTGCTGCCTGTCGATTATGCGGCCAACGCGGCCAGCCTGGGGGCAAAGGTCTTCCGCGCCCACAACCGGGACGACCTGGCCCAGGCCCTGCAATCCGCCCAGCAGCACCAGGGCGGCCCGGTGTGCATCGTCATCGAGACGGATCGCTCGCAGCGCGTAGGCGGTTACGAAAGCTGGTGGGATGTGGCGGTGGCGGAAGTCTCGACCAACCCCGAAGTCGAGGCCAGCCGCCGGCAGTATGAGCAAGCCAAACAAAAACAGCGCTATTTTTAGGCTGCGCCATAAAATGCATTCCCCCATCCCCTGAAGCCCCTTCCTTTGAATAAAGGGAGCCAAAACCATCCGATGGGGGAGCCGCTTTCCTGGCACAGCCCTGGCACTTTGACGGTGCGGCGAGACTGCGCCGCGCCCGGTAGAAGGAGTGGTGTTCATGGCCAGTCTTCCACGTATTGCCAACGCCCCGTGTTCCTGGGGGGTGCTTGAGTTCGATCTTGACGGCCAGGCCGCCGGTTACGAACAGGTGCTGGACGAGATCGCCGAGACGGGATACGCCGGTACCGAACTGGGGGATTGGGGCTTTATGCCGACCGACCCCGCCGTGCTGCGCGCGGAACTGGCGAAGCGCTCGCTGGCGCTGCTGGCGGCGTTTGTGCCCGTCGCTTTTGCAGACGCAAGCGCTCATGCAGAGGGCGAAGCGGTCGCCGTGCGAACGGCTCGCCTGCTGCGCGATACCGCCGGAGAAAACTGTTTCATCGTGCTGGCCGACAACAACGGCACGGTCGAGGCACGCACCCGCCACGCCGGGCGTATCACGCCAGACCTGGGCCTTTCGGACGGGCAGTGGCAAACCTTCGCGGCAGGTGTGAATCGCGTGGCGCGCGCGGTCAAAGAACAGGCCGGGCTGCGCACCGTGTTTCATCATCACTGCGCAGGGTATGTCGAGACGCCTGCCGAAATCGATCGCCTGATGGCCCTCACCGACCCGGCGCTGGTCGGGCTGTGCCTGGATACCGGGCACTGCATGTTTGGCGGCGGCGACCCGGCAGACCTGATGCAGCGCTATGCCGACCGTATCTGGCATGTGCATTTCAAAGACTTCGACCCCCAGGCTGCCGCCCGCAATCATGAGCAGCAAGGGGACTATTTCGCGGCGATCCGGCAGGGGGTGTTCTGCGAGCTTGGCAAGGGGGCGGTGAACTTCCCGGCCATCCGCGATCTGCTGCTGGCGCGCGGTTATGATGGCTGGATTGTCGTAGAGCAGGATGTGCTGCCGTCGATGGGATCGCCCAAGATGAGCGCGCAGCGCAACCGGGCCTATTTGCAGTCTATTGGACTTTGATCGCACACAAGAGGACACCATGACCCCCGTGAATATTGGCATCATTGGCGCAGGGCGGATCGGCAAGGTCCATGCCGAGAATCTCACGTTTCGCATCCCTGCTGCGCGCGTGCAGGCGATCTGCGACATCAACCTGGCGGCGGCGCGCGCCCTGGCGGGGCAGCTCAATATCCCGCTGGCGTGCGCCGATTACCGCGAAATCGTGAACCATCCGGACATCGACGCGGTGCTGGTGTGCTCGTCCACCGACACCCACGCGGACGTGATTCTGGCTGCTGCCGCCGCGCGCAAACATATCTTCACCGAAAAGCCGATCGACCTCAGCCTGGCGCGCATCGACGAGGTGATTCGCGCGGTCGAGGGAGCAGGCGTCAAGTTCCAGGTGGGCTTCAACCGGCGCTTCGATGCCACCTTCGCGCGGGTGCGCGAGGCCATCCGGGGCGGCGAGATCGGCGAAACCCACCTGCTGCACATCATCAGCCGCGATCCTGCGCCGCCGCCGCCGGAATATGTCGCGGTGTCGGGCGGAATCTTCCTGGACATGATGATCCACGATTTCGACATGGCGCGCTTCCTAGTAGGCAGCGAGATCACCGGGGTGTTCACGCGCGCCGCCGTTCGGATCGATCCGCGCATCGGGCAGGCGGGCGACGTGGATACCGCCGTGGTGATGCTGATCTTCGCCGATGGCACCATCGGCACGATCGACAACAGCCGCCGGGCCGTCTACGGCTACGATCAGCGCGTCGAGGTGCTGGGCAGCCGGGGCGGAATCTCGACGGCCAACCTGTACCCCAACCAGGTCACCTTTAGTTCGGCGGAGCATGTCTACCGCGACCTGCCGCTGAACTTCTTCATGGACCGCTATACGGCCAGCTATGTCACCGAAATGGAGAGCTTTATCGCAGCGGTGGAGGGGGATGGCCGGTGCGACCCGACCGGTCATGATGGGCGGATGTCGGTTGCAGTGGCGCTGGCCGCCCGTCAGTCGCTGCAAGAGAATCGCCCGGTCCTGGTGTCGGAAGTAGGATAGGCTCAGCCGCTGTTTGTATAATCGAGAGTAGAGGGCGGCAACAATCGCCTTCAAGAACCGTTGATTAATCAAGAAAGGATGTTTTTAGTTATGAAAACAAGGCACGGTTTGATTTTGCTGGTGATCGCCGCGCTGCTGCTGGCAGCCTTCCCGGTCGCGGCGCAGAACCCGGCCCAGGGCAACGTGACCCTGGTGGTCTGGGATAACTGGGTGCGCGACGCCGAGCAGGAAATGATCGAGATTCTCAACGCAGAGTTTGAGGCGGCGCATCCTGGGGTCACGATCCGGCGCGAAGTCTACGCGACGGATGACCTGACTAACATCCTGCCCCTGGAACTGAGCAGCCAGAACGGCCCCGATGTGACCATGATCAATCAGGGTTACAGCGGCATGGGTGCGCTGGTCGAAGCTGGCCTGCTGCTGCCGCTCAACGACTATGCCGATCAGTATGGCTGGTGGGATCGTTATGCCGAAGGGCTGCACAGCCGCAACAGTTTCAGCGAAGATGGCAAGCAGTTCGGTGTGGGCAACCTGTATGGCGTCTCGAACACGGCTGAGGTCGTCGGCGTTTACTATCACCGCGCCATCTTTGAGGAATATGGACTGGAGATTCCCCAATCGCTGGCGGAGCTTGAGGCGCTGATGGATACGCTAGTCGCGGAGGGTGTCACCCCGATCGTCTTTGGCAGCCTCGCTGGCTGGCCAGCCATCCACGAATTCAGCGTGCTGCAGGGGGCCTATATCACCCTGGACGAGCTGGATGCCTTCATGTATAAGCTGGAGGGCGGTCGGTTCGATACGGAGGCCAACCTGCGCGCCGCTGAAAAACTGGTCGAGTGGGTGGATAAAGGCTACTTCTCGCCCGGATTCGCCGGGATGGACTATGACGGCGCAACCTTCGGCGCATTCCTGGCCGGGGAAGGCGCGATGTGGATCACCGGCAACTGGATGACCGGCAGCATCATCGACGAACTGGGCGAAGAAGCCGTGGGCTTCTTCCCGTTCCCCTCCAATGAGCCGGGCGTTCCGGCCATTGTGCCGGGCGGCGTGGGCCTGGCCTATGGCATCCGCGCGAGCAGCCAGAACGCCGACCTGGCCGCTGCCTATATCGACCTGATCACCGGGCCGCGCGCCGCCGAGCTGCTGTTCGAGCGGGGATTCTTCCCGGCTTCGGCCATCGATCCCTCGCTGCTGGTGGAAGGCACGCTGACCGCCGATATGTTCCATGTCTGGTCGGCTGTGGGCGAGGCGAACGCGGTGGGGCACTGGCTCGACTGGACCGCCCCCGACATCGCCTCCAACATCCAGGAACTGATGGGTAAACAGGTGACGCCCGCCGAATTTGTGGCGGACGTGCAGGCAGCCTACGCAGGCCAGTAGGCCCAGGCGTACGCACGAGGTACACTTCTGGGGATGGTCCAACGCCATCCCCAGATTGTGCGCCGTCCTTCAGAGAGCACGCTGTCTGGCGATGGCGCGCTGTCCCCATAGTTATCCCGGTTCCACCTCAGGAAGGTGATCGCGTGAATCATCGTCTGGTCAAAGCCGCGACGCGCCAGGCCCGCCGCTACCGGCGCGCTTACCAGGCTTATCTCTATATCCTGCCCGGATTCGCTATTTACTTTGTGTTTGTGCTGATCCCCATCGCCAATACAGTCCGCTACAGTCTGACCGAGTGGACCGGGTTCAGCGATCCGGTATATATCGGCCTGGATAATTACCGTCGGCTGTTTACTAACGACAATTTTTGGAATGCGCTGGGCAATAATGCGTTTTTTGTGACCTTCTACACCATCATCCCGATTCTGCTCGGCTTGCTGCTCACCTCGCTGATGACTCGCGGCCAGTTGGCGGGGATGGCGTTGTTTCGCACCGGGCTGTTCATCCCCCAGGTGATGAGCGCGGTCGTCATCGGCATCATCTGGCGCTGGATGTTCGACTATCGCGGGCCGGTGAACCAGTTCTTGATCAGTGTGGGGCTGGGCGAGCATATCAAGCCCTGGCTGGGCGATTTCACCTGGGCACCCTATGCGGCGGGCTTCGTGGGAAGCTGGGTCCAGTATGGCCTGTGCATGGTCCTGTTCGTGGCCGGGGCACAGTCGATCCCGGAGGAGCTGTATGACGCGGCCAAAGTCGATGGGGCGAACGCCTGGCGGCAGTTCCTCAATGTCACGCTGCCGGGCTTGCAGCAGCAGGTGCTGGTGGCGTTTGTGCTCACGTTCATCGCGGCGCTGCGAGTCTTCGACCTGGTCTTCGTGCTGACGCGCGGCGGTCCTGGCCGCGAAACGGAAGTGATGAGCATGTTGATCTACCAGGAAGCCTTCGAATATCACCGGGTGGGATATGGCTCGGCGATGGCGCTGGTGATGACCGTGCTGATCGTCACGGTCTCGGCGACGGTGTTTTACCTGCAGTCGCGGCAGGAAGGAGAGGGTGATGCGCGCTAGTCTGGGTCAAAAGTTGCTGACCTACAGCGTCTTGATGTTGTTCCTGCTGGTCGCGGTTGCGCCGTTTGTGGGCAATGTGCTGACCTCGCTCAAAACGCGGCCCGAACTCTCCAACAGCCTGTTCGCGCTGCCAGAGCACTGGCGCTGGAGCAACTATTCCGAAGCCTGGAACGGTGCGCGCTTCAGCGACTTTTTCCTCAACAGCATTCTGGTCGTGGTGCCGGTGGTGGTGATCTCCCTCTTTCTCTCCATGCTCTCCGGCTACGCTTTTGGCATGATGTCGTTCCCCGGCCAGAAGGCCCTGCTGCTGCTCATCATCCTGGGGCTGATGGCCCCCACCGAGGCGGTGATTATCCCTCTGTGGCACCTGATGGAGCGCCTCAAGCTACGCGACTCCTACTGGGCGCTGATCCTGCCGCAGGTCGCGCTGAGCTTCTCGTTTGGCACCTTCTGGATGCGCGCGCATTTCAAGGGCATCCCGCGTGACCTGGTCGATGCCGCCGTCGTGGATGGCTGCACGACCTCGCCGTTCTCGCCGCGCAATGTCTTGTGGCGGATTCTACTGCCGCTCTCCGGCCCGGCCCTGATGTCGCTCATCGTGCTGATCTTCATGTGGACCTGGAACGAGTTCTTCCTGGTGCTGGTGCTGGGAGGCAGCGATCACCGCACGCTGCCGGTAGGGCTGGCGCTGCTGCGCGGGCGCTATTCGTCCGATATCCCGGTGATGGCGGCGGCCTCGACTATTGTCTCGCTGCCGGTGCTGGCGATGTATATCCTCTTCCAGCGCCACTTCATCCGCGGCATGGTGTCGGGCGCAGTGAAAGGGTGAGCGCGCTCACCCGCCCAGGGTAATTACATCCGGCTGGACCAACGGACGGCCCAGCAGCCCGTGTAAGCCCGCCAAAGGGGGCTGGTGGCGTTCGACGGGTGCGCCTGCCGCCGATCAAGTCTCCCCGCGCTTTCAGTGCGCTTCCAGATTCATTCTCCACATCGCCGCGCGCTTGAGCATGCAGCAAAATGCTTGACATTCTTCACACTCTGTCGTAAGCTAATTGCAAGCGCTTACGTTGCTTTTGCAGAGCGGGCTGCTCCACGATCGACCTCCCTCACCACATTCTCACCGTGTACAGCTCCGCTCAAGCGAACCCCAGGAGCCGCTGCATATGAGGCCGAGTCTTGAAGCGATTGCGGAAAAAGCGGGCGTCTCGACGGCAACCGTGTCGCGCGCGCTCAACGATCGCGCCGGGGTCAACCCCGAAACGCGCGAACGCATTCTGCTCATTGCCCGCGAAATGGGATATATGCCCAACGCTGCGGCCAAAGGACTGGCCACCTCGCGCACGTACACCCTGGGCCTGATCCTGTTTGATCGCCCACCACAAGAACCGATCACGAGCTTTCCGGATGAGACGATCCTGGGGGCGGACCAGGAAGCGCGCGACCGGGGCTATCACATCATCACCACCTTTGTGAACAATGAGCTGATGCAGGATGCGTTCCGAGTCCCGCTCATCAGCGAGAACCGGACGGACGGCCTGATCCTGGTTGGCCCGGCCCTGAAGGCATCCTTCGTCATCCAACTGTGCAGGAGTCATCTGCCCATTGTGTTGGTGGATAACCTGCTCAACGAAACCAAGAGTGACGCCATCGTATGCGACAACGTCTCCGGCTGTTATGACGCGGCGCATCACCTGATCTCCGCGCACGGCCTGCGAAATCTCGTGTTTCTTTCGGGGCCTGCCGAATGGTTCAGCAGCCGGGAGCGTCGCCAGGGATACGAGAAAGCCCTCGCTGAAATCCACCAGGCACCGCGCGTGGTCTATATGGAAGACACGACCATGCCATTCGGCTACCGGGCTATGCGCCAGGCGTTGGAGCGTTATCCCGATCTCGAAGGCGTGGTGGCGGTCAACGACGCTACGGCCATCGGCGCGATCCGTGCCTGCAAAGATGCAGGGCTGTCTGTGCCCGGCGATATGGCCGTGGTCGGGTTCGACAATGTCGCCTGGGCTTCGCTGAACGACCCCCCGCTGACAACCGTCCGCATTTCGTGGCGAGAGATCGGCATTCAGGCGGCACGACGCCTCATCGACCGGATTGAGCGCGATGTGCCCGCCAGCTTTCAGCTCCGAATCGGCACCGAACTGATCGTGCGGCAGTCATGTGGCTGCGCGCCGGAACATCGCGGTGAAAAAGACCATTTTGGCGCTCAGCACGAGTAGAAAGGAGGAATGCAGTCTCTAAAAAAACGCCTGGCCATCGTTTATCGAAAATGTTTAGTGTTCCACACAAGGAGAAATCCGCCATGGTAAAGTATTTGAGGATCATCGTACTGGTGGCCGTTGTGTTGGCTCTGGTGCCCGCCGCTTCGTCGAACGCGCAGGACAAAGTCACCCTGCGCATCACCACCTGGGCGGGTGTCGACGAAGCCGCCGAGTTCCAAAAGATCATTGACGAAGTCAATGCATCGCAGACGGCCTTCGAGATCATTCACGAACCCAAACCCTCCGACTATTACACCGTGCTCCAGACGGCGCTTGCCGGTGGGGTCGGTGCTGACCTGATGTGGCTCGACCAGGACCATATGCCCTGGGCCTGGGACGGCGTGCTGCTCGATATTTCCGACTACCTGGCGAATGACACGCGCGATACAGCCAACCCGGATGACTACTTCCCCGGCGTCTGGAAGACGGTGGCCCTGGGTGATGGCGTGTATGGCCTGCCCTGGATCGCGCAGCCGGTCGTGCTGTACTACAACAAAGACATCTTTGACGAGATGGGCGTAGCCTATCCCACGCCCGACTGGACCTGGGAAGAGTTCAAGGCAGCCGCCATTGCGCTGACCAACGACAAGCACTATGGCTTCACCATGAACGGCTGGCCGCCGCCCTATATCTGGATCTGGGGCAACGGTGGCGACTATGTGAGCGAAGACCTGACCCAGGCCCCGGTCGATGACCCGGCAGTAGTCGAGGCGGTGCAGTTCTATGCCGACATGATTTACAACCCCGAATGCTGCCCCTCGCAGGAAACCATCGCTGAAGAGGGCTTCGCCGAGATGTTCAAGGCCGGTCGTGTCGCCATGTTCATGGGCGGCGCAGCCGATGACCTGGACCGCGTCGAAGGGCTGAACGTTGGCATCTCGGCGGTGCCCAAAGGCAACGTCACCGGCGAGAACACCACCTTCGCGTGGATCGCCAGCACGGTGATCAATGCCAAGACGGAACACCCGGCGGAAGCCTACGAGGCGCTGGTCCTGCTGACCGAAGGCATCCACCACTGGAAGGTTGTCTCGCCGCGCGTCTCGCAGGCGACGGTTGAGCACCTGGTGGCCTCCGAACCGCGCAAGGAAGCTAACGCTGCCGACATCATCGCGGCAGTGCCGTACATGCGCGGCCTGACCCTGTTCCCCGGCTACCTGGAGTTCAGCAGCGGGCTGTGGAGCGACTTTTTCACCCCGGCCTTCAACGGTGAAGACACCGCCGAAGCGCTGGCCCCCGATGCGCGCATCTTGCTCGAAGATGTGCTGTCAGCCGCCCAATAGAGCACGTCACGCACCAGAATTGGCAGCAGGAGCGGATCGTCCGCTCCTGCTTGCCTCAGAGTAAGGAGGTCTGGTTGTGGCCGACCCCGGAGCCTTCAACTCGTACTATCCAACATTCCTGCGCTATATCGCTACAGCCCTCGTGCTGGGCCTGATCATCTACCTGACCTATAAGGGCCTGCGCCGGGTGGGTGTCAAAGCGGAGGCGGCGACCGGCTTCGCGCTCATCATGCCCTGGATCATTGGGCGCATCCTGCTGCTGCTCTTCCCCATCCTGCTGTCGTTCTACCTGGGATTCACCGAATATAACGTTCTGTGGGACAGCCCGAAAAAACTCGAAGACCCGTTCTTCAACTATAAGCAAGCGCTGTCTTTCAAAATAGTGACGTTTGACAAAGATGAACGCGTCTCAATCGCTGCACTCGGCCAGCTCGATTCCTCCGGGCCGAGAGTAGTGCGCTACCGTGAGCTGAGCAGCATCGTGCTCGGTGACAAGCGCTATGTCATTGCCGCGACCGATGTGTACCTGTGGAAGGGAATCTGGCTGACGCTGCGGTACGCGGTCCTGTCCATCCCGCTCGGCATTGCGGGAGCGCTGGCGGTAGCACTGCTGCTCAACCAGAACATCAGGGGGGTGGGCTACTGGCGCACGCTCTACTACCTGCCCGCCGTGCTGCCCGCCGCCGCAGTCGCCCTGCTGTGGTTCTGGCTGTTTGCGCCCAACCGCGGCCTGATCAACTGGGCGCTCAGCCCCATCTATGACCTGACCAATACCGAGCCGCTGGGCTGGTTCACCGACAAAAAACTCGTGCTGCCGTCGTTTGTCATCATGAGCCTGTGGGGAATCTTTGGAGCCAACACGGTGATCTTGCTGGCGGGTCTGAAGAATATCCCGCCCGACCTCTATGAGGCCGCCGCGATCGACGGAGCCGGGACGCTGGTTAAATTCCGGCACATCACGATCCCGATGCTCAGCCCGACCCTGTTCTATACGCTGATCATGGGGGTGATTGGTGCGCTTCAGTTGTTCACCGAACAGGCGTTAATCGCCACCAACCGCGAAGACGGTTGGTTTGTGAACTGGTTCCTCTATAACGAAGCCTTCAACTTTGGCCGAATGGGCTATGCTTCGGCGGTGGGCTGGCTCTATGCCATCCTGATCATCCTGATCACGCTGGTCGTCTTCCGTTCGTCGGCGGCGTGGGTCTTCTATGAAGGCGCACGCGACAAAGAGAAGGGAGGGGCAAAAGCATGACCACCCACGCCACTTCTCTCCAAAGCACCACCTACGATCCGCAGGCACGGCCGCGCAGCATCGAGACGGCAGTCAGCCGCGCCATGATCTACACGCTGCTGGTGATCGGCGCGCTAGTGATTCTCATCCCCTTCGCGTGGATGGTCTCGACCTCGCTGAAGGTCGAAAAGCAGCTGTTCGAATGGCCGCCCCGCTGGATTCCTGACCCAATCGCCTTTGAGAACTACTGGAAAGCCTGGGAGCAGCTGGGCAGCATCGCGCCGGGCCTGACCTTCTGGCGCATCATCGGCAACACGCTGTTCATCACCGTGCTGGCCATGTTCGCCGAGATGCTCAGCG
>DAOUFU010000126.1:0-13029 GCA_034429275.1 Anaerolineae bacterium
CCCTGCCCATCGCCCAGCGTCAGGAAATTGTGCGCACCATGCAGCAGGAGAACGACCGCCTGACCGCCATGACAACCGACTTCCTGGATCTCGCTCGCCTGGAATCGGGCCGTGTGCGCCTGGAAAAGACCCCCTTTGGCCTGCTTCAGTTGTTCGCCGAGTGTATTGAGATCGTTCGCCCCCAGGCCGCCGAGCGTGACATCCGCATCGATCTGCGCGGCCCGGAATTTATGGTGAATGCAGACAGGGGAAAAATCAAGCAGGTCATGCTCAATCTGCTGACGAATGCCATCAAATACAACCGCGACCAGGGAGTCATCACCTGCAACGCAGCACTCCACCAGGAGGCCTCACGCAGCGACCCCGCGCTCATCGCGGTCAGCGTCAGCGACACCGGCCAGGGCATCAAGCCCGAAGACCAGCGCCACGTCTTCGACAAGTTCTACCGCATCCCCGATACTGCTGGCTATACAGTCGGCACCGGCCTGGGGCTGGCCATTGCTCAGCGCATCGTGCAGGCGCACGGCTGCGAAATGTGGCTCGAAAGTGAGGTCGGGGTCGGCACGACGTTCTATTTCACCCTTCCGCTGGTCCAGCACACCATCGGCAGCGAAAGCCTCTTCCACGATACCGGCAGACTGCCTCCCCTGCCCCATCTGGATGTATAGCCAGATGTATAGCCGCGTGCTCGTCTCGGTGTGCCCTTGTGGCACACCCCCTATGGCTTAAGCAGCACTTTCAGCGTGCCCGGCTGGGCAGCGCGTTCCAGCGCCTCGACTGCGTCATTCAGTTCGTATACGGCATCCACCATCGGCGTCACGCTGACCAGTTGCCGCGCCAGGAGGCGAAGCGCAGGCTCAAACGGCCCACACCGGCTCCCCACCAGCCGGAACTCATCTACCGCCACCCGCGTCATGTCGACCGTCGGCTGCCCATGATACGTGCTCTTGAGCACCAGCGTCCCACGTGGCCGCAGAAGCTGCACCGCCGCCGCCAACGAATCCGGCGCGCCCGTACAATCCACCACCACGTCGGCTCTCGCCTCCGGCAATTCATCGGCGCTCTTCACCACGGGGATTCCCCATTCCGCCAGCAGCGCTGCCGGACGCTCGCGCCGCGCCACCGCCACCACATCCGCGCCGGTCAGCCGCAACACCTGCGCGATCAGCAGGCCGAGCTTGCCCGCCCCCAATACCGCCACCCGGTCGCTGGGTCGGATGTGGCATTCTTCGGTGATCTCGCACGCAGCAGCCAGCGGCTCGGTGAACACCGCCTCATCATCCGCCACCTGGTCCGGCACCCGGTGAAGATTCGCCACCGGAAGCCGAAACACGTCCGCGAACGCCCCATCATACCCGTCGATCCCCAGCACGCGCCGCTTCCGGCAGTGAGTGGGCACTCCCCGGCGGCACATATCGCACACGCCGCACGCCACATTGATCTCGCCCACCACCCGCTGATTGACCCAGTCCTCCGGCCCTTCGATCACGGTCCCCACAAATTCATGGCCGAGAATTCCCTGGAATCCCCGGTAACCGCGCATCAGTTCCAGGTCGGTATTGCAGATTCCTGCCGTGCGCAGCCGGATCAAAACCTCGCCCGCGTCCGCTGTGGGACGCTCACGGGTTTCGACGTGCGCTGTCCCGTCAAAAACCACGATCCGGTCCATGTTTCCCTGCCCCTTTTTTGGTATAATCCCGGCGCAAACGAGGAGAACCGTCCCATGAAAAATCTCAGGTTGCTGTCCCTGCTCTGTGTTGCCGTTCTGATGCTGGCCGCCTGTTCGCCGGGTGACACCGTCATCACATTCAGAAATCGAACCGAATGCGGCACTGCCACGGTGACCCTGACTCACTCCGGCACCGGCAACGAACGCACCTACACCGTCGAGCAGGGCAAAAACCTGGAAATCACCGTCGAGAACGGCGGCGCCTAGCGCTATCAGGTCGTTTACGAGCGTCTCCCCGGCCCGCTCCAGTGCGATTCCAAGAGCGGCACCGTGCTGCTGCCCAACCGGGGCGATTCCGCGGCCTTCACCCTCGAAAGCATCGCCCAGCAGCCCGAAAGCACCCCGGCAGGCTGACGACAACGGTCGTTACCCGTTTACCAGCCTTCCCACACGAACTCGCGCCCGCTGACCACCTGGCTGATCGGCAGGTAGTGCGCGCCGTCCACCAACCGCACCACCTGGACATCCCACGAGAACGTATGCGCCTGCCCGTCGTTCGGGAGCATCACCGCGGGCACATCCAGCGAAAGCTGGCGCGTGACAAGCTCAACCGATGTGCCCAGCGTGCGGTCGGTCACCCGCACGTAATATTGTTCCCCTTCTTGCAGTGCACCCACGCTGATCCAGGCCAGCCGCACCTGTCCACGCACCGTATCACCGGCGCGCGGCAGCACCGGCTCTGGCGCGCGGTAAGTCGGCGTCAGCGTGGGCGTCTCGCTGCCGGTGAAGGTTGGGGAAGCGGTTGGCGTGGGTGAAGGAGCGGGCACATTCAGCCGCTGACCGACTACCACCAGCGGTGCAGGCGAGCAGCAGCAGTTTGGCCCCGTCCACTGGCAGCTAGAACAGTTCAGCCCCTCAGGCGGCGGATTCAACTCGCAGATTTGCCGCATCGAGCTGTTGTTTTTGTCCGCCACACTCAGCAGCGTATCCCCTGCCACAACCACATACTGCTGCACGCTGACCGGTCCGCTCACCTCGATCAACATCTGCGGCGGCGCGTTCGTCGCCACTGCCGTCTGGGTCAGGTCCAGGCCGATTTCAGTCGCAGTTGGAGTCGGCAGCGGCACCTTGATGGTTGCCCCTTGCTGAAGCGTCTCGCACCGGATGCCGTTCAATTCCTGGATCGCCATCACCGACGCCGGATCGCGGTGCCCATAATCCGCCGCGATCTCAAAGCAGCTTTCGCCCGGCCTGACCACGTGTTCCCGCCACATAGGGGTTTCCGTAGGCCGGTCGGTTGGGGTTGCCGGCGGCGGCGGCATAGTCGGAGTCGCCGTGATCAGCCGGGGAAGCGTGGGCGATGGGGTCAATGTAGGACCGCTGGGGGTCAGGGTCGGCGCGGCGGCGATCACCGTCGCGGCGGGCGCAGTCGGCGATCCGGGTACCGATTCTACTTCGGGATCGCTGCGGCTTTCCTCACCGCATGCCGCCAGCACCACCGCGATCACCAACATGCTCGCAGCCCACCAGGTTCGATGCTTCATGGTTGTTGTCCTCTCATTCGTGCGCGCATCCCCCCTCCGCTCGGTTTACCGGCTGTCCCAGGTGAACAGGCTCGGTTCGGTAATGTACTGCTCGCTCAAAACCTCAAACTGCGGACTCAGCCGCGCCACCGAAATCGTCCATTCCATCGAATGCCGCGATCGGTCGGCGGGCTGCCATCCTCCAGGCAGAATGTAAGTCGTGCTCTTCACCGGCGCAAGATAATTCGCCCCGTTCGTCAGGTCCCTCACCCGCACCAGGTACCACTCATCTTCGCCCAGTGTGCCAGACCCACCCCATCGCAGCGTCACCTGTTGATCCGCGAAGAAATGTGTCCCGTCTTTGGGCGCGATCAGGTACGGCGCGTTGAACGTGGCCGTCGCGGTCGGCGTGGGCGTCAACGTCCCGGCGGGGGTCGGGATCGGGGTGTTGGTCGGCAGCGGCACCGGCACCCGGATCCGTTGCCCCTCATACAGCATCACCGAGCAGTTTTCCCCGCCGCTTGCCGAGCCGAAGTCACATTGCAGAAACGGCACCTCAGGGTTGAGTTCGGAGAGCACTTTGAGCGTCGCGCCATAATCCCAGGCGATGCTCAGAATCGTCTCGCCCGGCTGCACCGAATGCCAGGCCAGGCCGGGTCGCAGCGTCGGCTCGAAGTTAGCGAAGGCCTGCAGCACATCCGGCGTTCCGAACTGGTTGAGTGCCACGTTCGCGCCCGTGTCTGCCACCGTGACATCGGCCCCCGGAACACTGCTCTGCCCGGAATCGCCGCCGGGCGTTGGAGTCGGCCACGGAATCTCCAGCGTCTGGTTGATCTGCAGCTCCACCGCGCTCTTCATCCCGTTGAGTTCCAGGATCACATCCACAATCGCCAGGTCCCGGTGACCGCACCGTACCGCCATCGCATAAACCGTATCCCCAGGGCCGGCAGTTTGATAGCACGGTCCCGGCGTTGGCGTTTCGGTCGCCGTAGGGGGCACTGGCGTGATCGTTGCGAAGGGCAGCGGCGTCATCATGGGCGTATATGTTGGGCTGGCCGTGGGCCACAGGTTGCGCGGTGTAGAGGTCGGCGGCGCGGTCGGCGTTCCACCAGCCGCACCCAGCCCGGTCTCGCCGGGCGTGCCCATCGCCGCGCCGTCACCCGGAGTCGCAGTGCCCAGCACGTCAATCTGCACATCCGGCGATCCGCCCTTGTCGCGTTCATCGCGGCCCAACCACCACCCTGTTACCGCCCCGCCCCCCAGCGCCAGCACGATCCCGACCACCACCAGCACGCGCCACATGCGCCCGCGCAGGTCGCCGATGTACAGGTCGTCATCGCCGCGCGCCGGATCAAAACGCGGGGCCGATGAAGGACCACCGCTTTTGACTGCCTCGTCTTTTTCCAGCAATGGGGCAGCTTTCCCGGCCAGCGTCGCCCCACAAATCGGGCAGCGCCGCTGATTCACCGGCTGGGTCGCACCACACAAGGGGCACACCTGCGTTTGCCGGGCATCGGGTGGGATCAAGGGGCGTTTTTTGCTCATAACCTCGCGTACTCTGTCTCGTATCCGCGGCGATTATACCAGCACCTCGCCCCTCATCGAAATTTCCGCCTGCATTCTGGCTCGATTTTGTGTTACCATTCTCCGATTGACTCACAACAACGTTCCGGACCCTCAATAGAAAGGCCCAGATATGCGCGTTGTCACTAACGAAGCGCTGATCAGACGATACCGCAAATTCTCGCAGTACCTGTTTTTTGCCAGTCTTGGCGGCATGGCGATTGGTTTTTTCTACTCGTGGACCAATCCCGAAGGCTCGTCTCAGATCAGTTGCATGATCCTGCCACTGCTCTTCTTGATGACGATCACCTCGGTGCGCATGGCCAATACCTGGATTCGTGAGCCGCGCCCGGTGCCGGTCCTCACCGAAGCCCTCAAGGGCATTGGCCAGAAGTACACGCTCTTCAACTACATGATGCCCGCCCACCACGTGCTGATCGGTCCCGAAGGCGTCTTCACGCTGCACATCCTCTGGCAAGACCGCGTCCCCTATTCCGTGAGTGGCAGCAAATGGTCTGGCGACAGTGGGCTGATGCGGCGTCTGAACGGCTACATGCGCCAGGACCTGATCGGCAACCCCTTTGTCGAGGCCCAGTATCAGGCCCAGCAGGTGCAGAAGATGCTTTCCCGGCTTGCCCCATCCACCAAATTTGAAGTGCAGCCGGTCATCGTCATCACCAGCCCCAGGGCACAGGTGACCATCGACAACCCCGCCCTTCCGGTGGTCTATGCCGATCCCAAAAAATCGCCCTCCCTGCGCGATTACCTGCGCGACCAGCGCGATTCCACGCGCGGCACACTCACCGATGCCGATCTCGACGCGCTCGACCGTGCCTATGGTTTGCTCACCCGCGACCAGGTCGAAGCCATCGAATCCGGTGAGCTGGTCTTTGATCCGGCCACCGGGAATTATTACGCAGCCGCCGACCTGGCAGCGGAAGGGATCAGCTCCGTTGCCCCTGCATCTGCCGATGATCTCGAAGAGGAAGAGGACGCCGGGCCGGAGACTGCCGGGCAGGCGGGCACGGTGTACGTCGTCCAGAGCGGCCAGTTGTACTACATCGGCGCAACTTCTGGCTCAGTAGAGGACGAACTGCCCCGCCTTCAGGAACAGGCTAGACAGCCGCTGGAGATTGTCCACACGCTCTCCACGCCCAACGCGGCTCTGCTCGTCTCGCGTTTCAAAAAGCGGTTTGAGCGCAAGCAGCAGAAAAACGACTGGTACGGCTTGAGCCAGAAAGACCTCGGCTGGCTGAAGTCGCAAAAGGGCAGCTAACCGCCATGACCGCCGCACCCTTGCGCCGCTTATGGCTGCTCACCGGTGTGCTGGCGCTCGCCTTTGTGCTGCGGGTTGTCGATCTCGGCGCGGTCCCCCTGCGCGGCGATGAAGCCTTCGCCGTCCGCTACTGGGCCGATAATCCCGCCCGCAGCCTCTCTTTCATGCTCGACCTGGCTGAGCCTCCCCCCTTCGGCACCTATCTTACCTTTTGGGCCTGGAAGAGCCTGGTCGGTCAGTCCGAATTTGCCATGCGGGTTCTGCCGCTGCTCGGCAGCCTGCTCGGCGCAGCGGCGACAGCGGCAGTGGCGCGCTACCTGTTTGGGACAGCCCGCCGGTCAGCGCGCGAGAGTGTCGCGCTGCTGGCTGCCCTGCTGTGGGCGGCCAACGCTTTCCAGATCTGGCACGCCCAGGACGTGCGCAATTATGCGTTATGGGCCGGTCTCAGCCCGCTGGCGATGTGGCTGTTCCTCCGACTCGTCGATGCCCCACCCCGCCGCCGGATTTTCGGCATCTGGATGTCCTACGTCCTGGTCCAGGTGCTCGCCCTGCATATGTTCTTTCTGGAAGCCTTCATGCTTGTCGTGCAGGCCGCCTATCTCGTAGGTTTCCGCCGTCCGACCTCCGTCCCCCCGCGGACCGCGTTCCGGCGCGCGATCTCCGCCTGGGGCCTGGTCGCCTTGCCGATGATTCCCTGGGCGTGGCAGCTTTGGCGTATCGCTCAGGTCGGCTATGCAGGCAACACCGAGCCTGCCGCACCGCTCCGCCTGCTGACACGCTTCCTCCCGACCTTGCTGGCCGGGCCGGAGTCGTCAACCTGGCCCGCGCCATTGGCGCTTGGCTGGCTGCTTTTGCTGAGTGCCACTCTGTGGGTATTCCGCCGCAAGGATCGCCGGGTCGCCTGGCTGGCAGTCTGGGTCACCGTGCCCGTTGCGCTGCTATTTCTCGCCGCCACCCGCACCAACGTTTTCCACCCGCGCTACGTCATCGCCGCTGCTTCCCCGTTGCTGATTCTGCTCGCAGCGGCGCTTGAATCCGCATTTTCTGCTGGGGTGGGTGGGCGTCGTGTGATATTCGCGGCAGTTGGCGTCGGCCTGCTGATCGCCCCAACGGTTGGCCTGGCGAATCTGGCCTCGTACTACCGCCACGTCGATCCCAAGTCGCCGGATTGGCCCGCTCTTGTCACGTATCTGGATAACCGTATCCCGCCCACCGGTCCGCATCTCGTCCTGCAGACCATGCCCGATCCGGCCTTCGCCTACTACTACCGCGGGCACGCCGCCGAGAAAACCCTGGTCGCTGGCGAATCCATCCCCGGCCAGTTGTTTTCCGATACTCTCTATTTCCGCTCAATCTGGCTGTTGGGCCGCAGCCCAGAGGCCGAAGCATTCCTGGCAGACCACATGCAGCTTGTCAGCCAGCACACCCTGCCCGATTTCACCATCACCCAATATCGCCCCTGGAAGCCCCAGCCGGACGAATTCGTCACCCCCGTCGATGCCGTGTTCGGTGATGTGGTACGCCTGCAAGGCGTCACCGTCCAGGGACCCGACTCGGCCAGCCGCGCCATCGCCGTTCTGCTCTATTGGGAGCCTCTCACCCAAACTCAATCGGCCTACAAGGTGTTCGTCCACCTGCTTGGTCCGACCAATCCCAACACCGGCACGCCGCTCTGGGACCAGGACGACGCCGAGCCGCTCGACGGCTTCGCCCGCACCACCGGTTGGCAGGTCGGTGCCCTGCTGCGCGATCCTTACGCCCTGCTCGACGATCCCGCCTCGCAGCGTCAACCGTTCGTTCCCGGCACCTATCAGATCGCCGTCGGCCTTTACGATCCGGTCACCAATACCCGCCTACAGGCCGTCGATGCCACCGGTGAGCCGCTTGGCGACAGCGTCACCCTGGCGACTATCACCCTGCCCTGAATCAAACAGGGCGAATCGGATGACTCGCCCTGCTGTGCGTAACTCATTGCCGTCGCGTGCGTCGGACTACCCGCCGAGTTCTTTCAGCCGGGCTTCCCACTTCTCATACATCTTCTGATACACCGCTTCCGAGATTTCGCCGCTCATCAGCTTGGCATCGAGCTGATCCAGGTACGCCTGGATTTCCTCTTTAGTCTGCGGAACCTGCGGGGTCGCGGCTGCGGTCTGCCCGGCGCCCTGTCCGCCGCCCTGGTTCTGCTGCATCATCTGCTGCATCATCTGCATCATCATCATCTGTTGTTGCTGCTGCAGCATCGCCGCTTCGGGGTTCATCGTCGCGCCCATTTGCTGCCCAACGCCGAACCCGACTCCCGCGCCCGCCAGCGCACCGCCCGCGCCAGGATTGCTCGCCGCTTGCGAGGCGATATCCAGCCGCCGGATGCGCTCGTAGGTCTCCAGGTCCACATAATTCCGCAGTTCTTCGGCGCTCACTTCCTTGGCCGTGAACGGTTTGGCCTCGAAGGCTTTGATGCGCATCCCTATCGCCGCGAACTGCTCGTTCAGCCGAGCCAGCGCCGCCCCTTCAAGATCCGAAAGCAGCCGGTTGGCATCCATGATGCTCTGTGCGCCGGACTGCATCAGCAGCGAGGTCAGCTCACCCAGCAGCATGGTCTGGATTCGGTCGCGGATGTCGCCCAGCCGCGTGATCGGGCTGCCCATGCCGTACTGTTTGAGGAACCTCAGCGGGTCCTCGATCCCGATGTCGATCACGCCGTGCGTGATCAGCAGCAGCACGCCGACGCCCTTGCCCGGCGTCTCCAGCACAATCGGCGGATTCGTGCCCCACGGCACCTGGGGCATGTCCTTCAAGTTCACGAAATACACGTCGGCGGTGAACGGAGTCCGCCCGCCGGTCACCATGCCGACCAATGTCGAAAGCAGCGGCAGGTTCGCCGTGCTCAGCGTATGCGAGCCGGGACCAAATGGGTCACCCAGCGCCTGCCCCTGCCGCACAAAGATCGCCGCCTGCGATTCTTGCACAATGCACTGCGACCCCATCCGGAAATCGCCGTCGCCGCGCTGCGGTTCGCGGTAAACCAGCTCATCCGGCATCACGTTCGCGTGCGAGACTACATCAATAATACGTGCCATGTTCTCTTCTCTCCTTAAGCAGCCTATACGCCGCTTGTGATGCCTACTGGTTCAGTCCCTTGAGCACATCTTCGCGCAGGCTGTATGCCTGGTTCGCCTCGACGGTCAGCGCATCCAGCGCCGCAATCGCCTCACCGATCCCTTCGCCGCGCGCAGCAGCGGCAGCCAGCGCGTCCAGCTTCTCGCCGATCTTCACGGCGTAATCCAGCATCGCCTCGTCGAAAGCGTACACGACCTGCAGGTCGTCTGGCCCGATCTTGATCGCGTCGAAGAATCCTGAATAGCCCGGCGATGACGTCGAGATGCGGTCAATTAACGTCTGGAACTTGGTCTTGGCGCTGCGTGTTTTGGTCATGTAGCTCATTCCACCCGCGTCCAGCAGCGTATTTTCGATCTGTGCCAGCCGGGCCAACTGCTCTTTGAGCTTATCCGCCACGTGCTCGCGGATCATCCGGTCTGCCTGGCGACGCGCGTTCATTTCCAGATACCCACTGAAACCCGGAATCCGCGCAATCAAATTTTCGACCTTCCCATGGTCCTGCACGATGCGCGAATACAAATCATTTGTACTCATTAGCATTGTCTCCCTTGTGCACCTGTCCTCGCCTAAAGCATACACTAGAGCCGATCCCACGACAAACCGGGACTCTGCGCTATAATCACCCTGACATTGAGTAGCCTGACATTACCTTACACCACCTGCCCGTTTTGCGCACGCAGATTGCACGCAGCCTGGGGAAAAAGGAGTCTCATTTGGGAGCGAAAGAACAAGGGGCAGATGCAACCGCCGGGCGCTGGCTGACCATCCCGCGAACGCTGTGCTTCATCACACACGGCCACGATATTCTGCTGCTCAAGCGTGCCGCGCACAAGCGTGTTTTCCCTGGCCGCTACAACGGCGTCGGCGGTCACATCGAGCGCGACGAGGACCCACTCACCGGCGCGATTCGTGAAATGCACGAAGAGACCGGCCTGCAGGTGCGCGATGTTCGGTTTTGTGGAACTATCCACGTAGATGCTGGTCACTCGAACGGTATCCTGGTTTTTGTCTTCCGCGCCGAAGCGCTCACCCGCACCTTCACCGATTCCGAAGAAGGCACGCTCGAATGGATTCCCCTGGATCAGGTAGACCGCCTGCCGCTGGTCGAGGACCTGCCCGTACTGATCCCGCGCATCTTTGGCGGCGAATCGGCAACACCATTTTTCGCTCATTCCAGCTACGATGATCAGGACCGCCAGGTATTTCGCTTCGCCGGGGAATGACTCCGCGTTTTTCCTCACCGCTCGTTGCGCGAATTTCGCCTCAATGCTACACTGTGCGCATGTTACCATCACGGCCCCGCTCAACGACCCTGTTTACGCTGGCCATCACGCTGCTGATCGCCGGCTTTGCGGTGTTGGCCACAACCGTATACCGGGGCTTGGCTTCAACTGCCGCGCCGGGGCCGCTGGTCACCGATCGGGGCACAGTCAACCAGTACGCCCTGCTCGAATTTGCCGTCGATGTACCCGGCGACTTCGATAACCCCTACGACCCCGCCGAAGTCGCGGTGAATGCGACATTTCTCTCACCCAATGGCACCGCGTACGACATCCCGGCGTTCTATATCCATCCCTACACCCAGACGTGTACCGGCATCTGCTCGATAGAGGTGCTGGAATCCGCCGGCCCGCCCGAATGGCGAGTGCGGTTTTCGCCGCCCCAGGTCGGGGCCTGGCAATACACAGTTCAGATGCGCACCCGCACCGCCACATCGACCGTAGACCAGGGGAGCTTCGACGTCCTGCCCTCCACCGATCCCGGCTTTGTGCGCTTGAGCACCAACCCGCGCTATTTCTCTTTCGACAACGGCGCGCCCTACTTCCCTGTCGGCGAAAACCTCGCCTGGTCCTGGCCGGCGGGCGGCAGCATGGTCAGCTATGAGCAGTGGCTCGATCGCCTGGCGGCTGCCGGGGCCAATTACATCCGCCTCAATGTTGACGTACCCTGGTTCATCGGCCTCGATTGGCCCGGTCCGGCAGGCCGTTATGAGGCCGCGCAAGAAGCGGCCTGGCGCTTGGATCGCATCCTCGACCTGGCTGCCCAGAAGGGGATCTACGTACAGATCACCCTGATCTGGCACCAGTCGTTTAGCGAATTCCCAGGTTTGCCCGTCCTGGTGCCGCCCGATGTACCGCGCCCCGATACCAGTGCCGACTGGCTCGACAGTGCCTATAACCGTGCCAACGGCGGCCCACTCGATGATCCTGCCGCCCTGTTCTTCGATGCTGAAGCCCGCGCCCTGCTCCGCCAGCGCCTGCGCTACGTCGTTGCCCGTTGGGGCTACAGCACCCACATCATGGCCTGGGAAGTCGTGGACGAGATCGACAGCATGGCGGGCTATACACCCACCCGCGCCCGGCCCTGGCTGCAGGAATTGGTGAGCACCCTGCGCCAGCTCGACCCCTACGATCACCTGGTGACCGCTGGCGCGCGCCAGCCGGATGCCAACCTGTGGCAGCTTGCCGCGCTCGATTTCACCCAGATTCGCTATTATCCCGACCCGGAAGAAGCCCCCGCCGTTGATCAGGTTGCCGAGATTCTATCCCTGGTCAGTCGAACCTCTGCCCAAACGAACCGGCCTGTCCTGCTCAGCGAGTTCTCGCTCAACCCCTACGTTGAGCCGACCGCCAGCGACCCCACCGGCGTACATGTGCGCAATGCCATGTGGGCCGCTGCGTTTGCGGGCACAGCGGGTGGGGCCATGCCCTGGTGGTGGCATACCTACATCGACCGCGAGAACCTGTACGACCTGTTCACGCCGCTCACCCGTTTCAGCCGGGGAATGCCCTGGACTTCACCGGATCTGCGCCCGGTCGAGGCCGCCCTCGTCTCAAACGATGCAGCGCTCTACCAGCCGCTTCGCCTCGACGATTTCAACCGCGCCTTCCCCTATTTTTCCCCGCTCGATACCGTCTATCGGCTCACTGCCGATGGCGCGGTTCCGCCAACGTCGAGTATGTCCGCCTACCTCTACGGCCAGCGCACTCCCGAACGCAGCGTCCCACAGACTTTTGTGATCACCCCGCCGGTAGATACGGAACTGTCAGTTGCCGTGCGCAGTGTAGAGCCATCCCACCCGGCAGTGCTCTCCATCAGCATTGACGGAGTCGAAGCCGCTCGCGTCGATCTCAGTCCTGGCTCCCGCTCTATCGTGGTGACAGTGCCCATCTCCGCCGGTGAGCATCTCGTGGTGCTCGATAACCTCGGTGAAGACTGGCTCCAGCTGGATTCCATCCAGATCGCCCACTACCGCGCCCCGCTGCGCGCACTCACCCTGGCCGATCGCACCATCGGCCTGGCTGCGGCCTGGGTTCAGAATCGTGACTATACCTGGCAGGCTGTGACCAGCGGCCTCACGCCCACTCCCCAGAGCCTCCAGCTTCAGATTCCCGACATGCCTGCCGGGACCTATCGCCTAACCTTTTGGGATACGCATACCGGTAACGTCATCGGCGAAGAGAACGCCACCCTGACCGACCTCACCGGCAGTACGCTGCGCATCAACCTGCTGCCCATCACGTCGCATATCGTGGTCCAGGCGCTCCGTGTCTCCGGCCCCGAAGCCGCGGAGCCTTCCGGCGCGTCCCAGGTCATCACCCGCACACCTCAGGTCAGCCTGACTCCCACCGCGACCAGTTCGCCCACGCCGACCAATACCTTGAGTCCGACTCCTACCGCCACGCCGACCGACACATCCACACCGACCGATACTGCGACGGCCACCGCGACACCGCCCGACACGCTTACGCCGACGGCCTCCCGGACTCCAACCTCTACGCGGACGCCGACGGTGACGCCGTCCCCGCCCTCCACTTTCACGCCGACCGCCACCGCCACGCTTACGCCGACCGCTACGCGTACCCCGACCAGGACCCCAT
>DAOUFU010000127.1:0-33743 GCA_034429275.1 Anaerolineae bacterium
GGGCGCTGGGCGTTGGGCTGGGCGGCGGCGGGGGTGCCGGGGCCAGGCTCGCAGGAAAGACGCGGCACACCCGCGCGCCCCCGTTGAAGGTGCCTGCACTGGTCAGCCGGGTGACCGCCCCGTTGGTGACATCCACCAGCGCGATCTGCACATCGCCCGGCCCGCCCACTGACGCCAGCAGGCGCGTGTTGTCGACCCACGACCAGGCAATGGCCGCGCCCGGTCCGCTGACCAGGGCAACCGGCGCGGGCTGCTCATAATCCAGCAGGTAAATGTCGCTGGTCTGGGGGTCGTTCAGGTCTTCCCACTGGGTATAGATCAGTCGCTCGCCCAGGGAGTCAAAAAATGGCCAGAGCTGGTTTCCTGACGAGAGTTCGGGCGGCAGCACCGGGAATTCGCCTTCGATATTCTCGTCGATAATGGTCAGGTAGATGTCCCAGGGGCCGGTCTGCTCGTTGGAAAATACCAACTGCCGCCCATCCGGTCCCCAGGCGGGCGCGGCATCGCGACCCAACTCGGTCGTCAACTGGTGCTGATCGGTGCCGTCGGCATTCATGAGCCAGATGGTGGGGATGCCACCCGCGCGGGTCGAAACAAACGCGATTTGCAGCCCATCCGGGCTGTAGACCGGCGCAAAGTTCATGCCCGGCGAGTCGGTGAGCGCGAGCGGCTCGGTCGAGTCGAACGCCTGATAGTAAAGCTGGTAGCTGCCGGTCATGTCCGAAGCGAAGACAAAGCCGCGACCGTCCGGCGCACAAGACGGCTCGCGCTCGTTGGCGAGGCTGCGCTTCAGGGCGTGCTGCGCGCCGCCCAACGAGAGCAGATAAATATCGTCGCTGCCGTCGCGGTTGGTGTAATAGATGATGTCAAATGGCTCTCCGCCCGGCTCTGGCGTGGGGCTGCTCGCGACAAAATCCGGCGCTTCAGGCGTGGGCGTCAGGGTGACTACCTGCCCGGCGGCCTGCATGGTCTGTGCGAAGGCTGTGGAGACGACCTGGGTTTGCTGTTCGATGGCGGCGATGGTCTGGGTGATGGGCAGCGCCCGCGCTGCCATCGTCGCGGTCTGGGCGGCGAAATCGGTGGTCGGGGCTGCGGTTTCGGTCGGTTGTGCGGTTGGCGATGCGGTGGGTGATGCCGTCAGTGTGGGCGAGGATGTGGGCGTCAGCATCGGCTGGGCCGTCGGCGGGAGGGTCAGCGTGAATCGGGGCGTGGGAGTCTGGGTGTCTGCCGGGGGCAGCGTTGGGATCGCCGCCGCCGTTGCGGTGGACACAGCAGCGGTCGCCGCTGTGTCCGTTGCGATCAAGTCCTCCAGGCGGGCAACCGTGGGCGGAGCAGTTTCCTCGCCACCCGACCCACAGCCCGCCAGCACAGCACCCAACAGGATCGCCACTGCCACCCCCGGCAGCGCGCGCCTTTTCACCCCCCAGCCACCGATCACACGCATCTCCTAACCGGCCAGCGCCGCCACCGTGGCCGCGACCACTTCGGCGACCATCTCGACCTTTTCCGGCACAACATTCTCGTAGATATCGCCCTCAGAGTGCATAAACTCACCCTCGGGAGTTTCCGCGCCCCACCACGGATTATACTCGTCGGTCCAATCCCATGCCTCGAAGTACGCGATGGGCACCCCAGCTTCTACGAAGGCATAGTGATCGCCCCAATCGCCTGCGTAGCCATTCCAGGTTTCGGGCGGGGTGGTGCTAAAGGGCAGGCCCATCGCGCTGGCCTGAGCCAGCGCCAGGTCGCGTATCTCGACCGGGCCGCCGGTGAAGGTGGGCGTGCCGTCCTGGTTCCATTCGACCACGGCTCCCGCATAGACATTCAGGTTGGTGCCCATGCCCACCGTATCGATATTGAGCATGGCGATCACGTTTTCGATTCCCGTCCCCATGCGCTCAACGAAAACTTCGGCCCCGGTCGGTGCGCCCACTTCTTCCGCGCCAAAGGCGACGAAGACCAGCGTGTGAGTTGTCTCGATCCCGGCCATCGCTTCCGCCACCGCCAGCATCGCCGCTACGCCGGAGCCGTTATCCCCGGCCCCACTCCCCACCGACACCGAGTCCATGTGTGCCCCGATGACGATGATCTGCTCATCACCGGGGCGCGTGCCGATCACATTGCGGGAGCTGATCGGGATGGGCAATGCCCCCTCTATCGGCTCGTCGGTCAGTTCATCATACGGGGCGATGGTGGTGTCGAAGGTCTGCACCTCGACGATATAGCCGTAATCGGTCAGCGCCGCCGCGACATAGGCCGCCGCCCGCTCTTCGGCAGGGCTGCCTGCCGGGCGTGCTCCGATCGCCACTGCCAGCGCGCGCACATGTCCCATCACGTCGTCTGTGCGAATCAGGTTCTCAAAATCCGCTGCCGGTCCCTGCGCAGAGATCGCGCCGAAAGGCAGCAGCAGGCTCGCCAAGATCAATATGGTAGTGAACATTCGCCCGGTCATAGGCCCCTCTGCTCGCTTCTGTGCCCGGCCTTGAAGAGTCATCGCCCGGCCAGCATCACCCCAAAACGCTCATCTTCGGCCACGATCCGGCGCAGCCCGTCTTCCAGCGAGACTCGCGGTGCATAGCCGAGCAGCGCGCGCGCCAGGCTGATGTCGGCGCACAGCCGGCTCACTCCGCCGTCCTGGCCGGGGACCATCAACACCTCGGCCTCGCGCCCGGTGACACGCTCGATCAGGTGCAGCAGATCGATCAGGTTTGTTTCGATGCCGCTGCCCACGTTGATCACACGGCGGTCCACATCGGGCGCAGTAGCCGCCGCGACCATCGCCTCGACTACATCGTCGATATAGACAAAATCGCGCGTTTGCGCGCCGTTGCCATGCACCGTAACCGAACCGCCCCGGATGGTCTGGGCCATAAAATAGGGGATCACCGGCGGGTGTGTCACCGGAAGCTGCTGCCCCGGCCCATAGGCATTGAAGACACGCAGGCTGACGGTTTCGATCCCCCACAGGCGGCCAATGGTGTGCACATATTGTTCGGCGGCCAGCTTGCTGACCGCGTATGGCGATTGAGGATCGGACGTAGCTTCTTCGGAGACCGGCTGAACAGGCTGGTTGCCATAGATTGCGCCGGACGAGACCAGCACCAACCGCCGGATGCCCACGTCGCGCACGGCTTCCATGATGCTCACCGTGCCGCCCACATTGACCGCGTTGTACTCGCGCGGGTAGCGCACGCTTTCCTGCACACTGACGCGCGCCGCCAGGTGGTAGACGCAATCAACCCCTTGCAGCAGCGTCCACAGGCGCGGCAGATCGTTGACATCACCGCGCGTGAAGGTGACTTCTTCCGGCAGGCGGCGCGGATCGCCTGCGCTCAGGTCATCCAGCACGCGCACATCGTGTTCCAGCGCGCTCAGCCGCCGGGCCAGCGCGCTGCCCAAAAAACCAGCGCCACCTGTGATCAAGAACCGCATACCAGTACCCCTATCTTCCACACCGCACCCGGTGATGCCCGGGTTGGCGGCGAACATGACTTGATGGCATTATAAGCTAATCTGGTCCCAGGTCGAAACGTCAAACCTGTTGAAAAGCTGCAAAAATGGCCGCGCCTCTCCACTGTTCGCCTGACGATCTGCCCGCCACGCCCGATACTCGCTTTCACCGGCTGTTGCGGCAGGCGCTGGCCGCGCTGACCGGCGTGCTGCTGGGCGTATGGATCGCCGCGACTCCGCCGGGACTGCTGGGCAAAGCAGACGCGATCGGCTATGCCATCTGCCACCGCATCCCAGAGCGCAGCCTGCATGTGCATGATCGCCCGATGCCGATGTGCGCGCGCTGTACGGGCATCTACCTGGGCGCGACCGCCGGGCTGATCGTCCTGGCGCGCCGGGGACGGCTTCGCGCCGGGCGCTGGCCGCGTCTGCGCCTGATCGCAGCGCTGATGGGGGCGGGCGCGCTCTATGGAATTGATGGGTTGAACAGCTATCTGACGATGTTCCCCGGCTATACCCCGCTGTATACACCTCACAACACGCTGCGCCTGCTGACGGGAGCCAGCTTCGGCCTGGCGATGATCACGCTGCTGCTGCCGGGCTTCAACGCGCTGGCCTGGCGCGATCCACTGCCCGCTGCGCCCATCGATGACTGGCGCGATCTCGCCCGGCTCTATGTTGCCGCCGGGGCTGCTGCCGCGCTGGTGCTGACTCGCCAGCCAGCCATTCTGATCGCTGCCGGGCTGGTCACGGCTGCCGCCGTGATGGGCGTCTTCATCCTGTTAGGCAGCGTGGCCATGCTGGCGATCACCCGCCGCGAAAATCAGGCTCAGGACTGGAGCGACCTGGTTTTTCCGATGCTGGGTGGGCTGGCCTTCGCCCTGGTGATCCTGGGCGGCATCGACCTGGTTCGCTACCTGTTAACCGGCACGTGGGACGGGTTCAGCTTGAATTAGAGGCTGGCGCGCAGATAGCATCAAACGGTGGGCGGCGCGCCTCTACCATGCGGCGCAGATCGTCCAGCGCGCGGCACGCCTCGGCACGGGTCGCTTCATCGAGGGGCAGCGCGGCGAACTCGTCCTCGTCCAGCACGGTCATTTGCCCGCCGGGAGAGACAAACAGGTCGAGCGCCAGGTCGTCGGCAGCGACTCGTTCACCGGTGATCTGCGCAGGGCGCACGATGTTGCAATACCAGCCGGTCAGGCGGTCGCTTTCCACATCGTGCATCTCAAAGATGCTGTACCACCGGTTGGCATAGAACCACTCAACGAAGCGATCCCCCTGGCGGAAGGTGTGGTAAGCGGTGTGCAGGTCTGCGCGGTTGAAGCGTGCTTCGAGCTGTACCCAATCCGGCCCGCGCTGTTGCACGTGCCCATCGTAGCGCCAGACTTCGCGCCCGGCGTAGTCGTTTTTGATCACTGTAACCGGGGTCATAAATTTCCCATCATAGCACTGCCCAGTGACAGATACTGCGAACAGTCGTGGTCGAGTGTCAGCCGCACCATGAACCGCATCCCTTCCTGCGCGGGTTCCAGCCAGATTTCGCCCTGGTGCAGCCCAATGATCTGCTGGGCCAGAGTCAGCCCCAGGCCGACTCCCTGAGCGTCCGCCTCGTTGGCGTGGAAGAAGGGATCGAAGACGTGGGGCACCTGGTCTTCGGCCAGGGTATCGCCAGCATACCACACGCTGGCCAGCGCGTAGGGCATTGATCCTACCTGGTCGCGGCGCAGCGAGACCACTACCCGCGGCTGGCCGGAGGCGTGATAGATCGCGCTGGCCAGCAGGCGATCAAAAGCCTGCTGGAGCCGGCCATAATCGGCGCATGTGGTGAGGTCCGGATCGGACAGGTCCAGTTCGAGAGTCACGCCCTTCTGTCCGGCAATCTCGGCCTGGCGTGCAACCGACTCGGTCAAAATCTGGCCGAGATTCACCACCTGCCGCCGCAGCGAGACCGAATGACGCTCCATCCGCACCAGGTCGAGCATATCCTCGACCAGGTTCTGCATCGTTTGGGCCACTTCGTCGATCACGGCCAGGTGCCGTTCCGGCTGGTCGGGCTGTTGGCGCAGCAGGTAGAGCCGGGTCTTGATGTTCGAAATTGGGGTGCGCAGCTCGTGGGCAGCGTGAGTCAGGAAGCGGTCCTTTTGTTCCTGAAGCGCCTTTTCCTGGCTGACATCGCGCATGATGAGCACAATGCCAGCCGCCAGGTCGTCGGCAGAGGTGCCGGTACGTGAGACGGTCAGCGCCACGTCGAAGGGTGAGCCATCTTTGTGCCGGACCTGGAGCACAGTGCGCCAGACGTGACCGGTGAGCAACTGCACTTCGGCGTTGCGCACAAAGTCGGCAAACACGGTGCTGCCTTCCAGGTCGAAGTCGTCGAGGTTGTTCAGCCGGTCGGGAAGCTCGCTTTCGACATAACCGAACATGCGGCGCAGGGCACGGTTGGTATACACGATCTGCCCCTGGCGCACATGGGCCACGCCCTCGCCGATAGAGTCGAGAATCGCCTGCAGATGGCTGCGCTGGCGGGCGATCTCGGTGGTGCGCTGGCGCACCAGCACGCCCAGATCGCTGGCGTGACGCTGCACGGCGGCGTGCGACTGCGCGTTGTGAATGGCCAGCGCGGCCTGGTCGGCGAACATCTGCACGCGGACCGCGTCTCGCTCGGTGAACTGCCCCGGCTGGGCCGCATGTACGCCCAACAAGCCGATCAACTGGTCGGAGATGACGATGGGCACACCGAGAAAAGACCGCAGCCGCGGGAGTCCATAATCGCGAACGATGCGCTCATCCTGGCCAAGATCGGCGATCACGATAGGGGCCTGGATCTCAGCCGTGCGCTGAAGGTTGCGCAGCGATGTTTCCGACAAACCGCCCTGTCTTTCGAAGTGTGCCAGTTCCTCTGGCTCAAGTCCACGAGAGCGGGCGATGTGGCCTTGCTCGTTCTCGATCAGCAGGATGAATGCGGCCTCGTGGGGCAGCAGGCGTTCCACGCTGGCCAGCACGTGATCGAGTACGGCATCGAGATCAAGGGTGCTGTTGAAGACCACCGCCGCCGCGTGCAGTTCTTCGGCCAGGATGCGCTGTTCGCGCTCCGAGTCGAGCAGGCGCGCGTTGGAGATGGCGATGGCTGCATGAGTGGCGAAGGTTTGCAGCCGGTCCAGGTGCGTTTCATTGAAGAATCCCGGTTCCTGGCTGTGCAACCCGATGAAGCCGAAGACCTCACCCTCGCGGCAGATTGGCGCGCCGATGTACGATCTCAGCCAATCGCCGTGCCCCAGGTTCACCCAGTCCGGCGATTGGGCGATATCGGGCACCACCACCGGCTGGCAGGTGTCGTACATCTTGCGCAGGTTGGGCAGGTCGTCAATGGCCAGGCGGAGGCTCTTGAGATGGGCCTGGGTCTCGGCAGGCATCGCACCCACCATGCGCTCTACGCGGACCAGCCCATCGTTGCCGATCAACATGATCTCAGCGCTGGCAGAGGGCATCACGATGCCGACAAACGTCAGGATACGGTCCACGATGGTGGACGTGTCCAGCGTCATATTGAGGACGGTGGCCATCTCGCTCAGCGCGTCCGACCAGGCGCGCTGGATGCGCTCGGTTTGTTCGGCTACTTTGCGGGCGGTGATGTCCTCTTTGATCGAGAGGTAGTGTGTGATCACACCATCGCTGTTGAACAGCGGCGAGACCAGCACCGATTCCCAGTAGGGTTCACCGTTTTTCTTGTAATTCAGCAGCTCGCTGCGCAGCTCACCATCGCGCGCCAGGCGGTACCACAGGCGCACATATTCCTCGTGCGACGACTGCATCGAGTCCAAAAAGCGCGGACTTTTGCCCATCACATCGTCGAGCGTGTAGCCGGTGACTTCGGTGAACTTGGGGTTGACGTATTCGACGCGGCCTTCGAGGTCGGTGATGATCACCATGTTGACGCTTTGCTCGACGGCGCGAGTCAGCCAGCGTAGCCGCTCGGATCGGCGCTGACGATCGACCACCAGGTAAACGGCGAAAAAACCAATCACCGCAAACAACGCGACTTCTAGCCATAGGCGGCCCGCGTTCGAGTTGGCGGCGGCGTGATCTGGACCGAGCACGATGACCTCGATCAGTTCATCGAGTACTACCAGCCCCAGCCCGATCAGCAGACTCATCAGGATTCGCCAGAACCATCCGTTGGCCAGCCGGATCGACAGCCATTTGCTCAAGCTGTGCACAGCGCCCTCCGCGCCTTGCGCTGTTATCGCCTGTGCGAGTCATCGCCTGGGCGAGTGATGCCCGAATTATACCGCCAGACCGGGTTTTGTTCATGCGTATGCATGAAGCGGCGATGGCGGAGAGCATCGATGCGGGATGGAATACAAGGCAGATCGCGCCCCCCCTTCGCGATCCGGCCCTGGGGTAGAGTGCTTATTGCATTCGCAAACGGATATCAGCAGCCAACGCCTGGGCTTGACTCGCCGATTCACTGTCGGCGGGGGCCACTTTGAGATCAAAGTACATGCCACCCACCGGCACCAGTTCGCGCAGGCTCATCAACTGGAAGACCTCAATCTTGACACGCACGCGCCCTTCCTGGCGCGGAGTGACTTCATAGCGCAGCGGCCCGATCAACCCTTCCGGCGCGATATCGAGCGGGCGCTCGCCCGGTTTGACATCGCAGCCCGGCGCGCTGAGGCGAATGATGGCGCGGCTGGTTCCACGCAGGGCCGGTTGACCGGCGGCGGGGCGTTCCAGCCCGACTTTGACCGTCACCGTTTTGCGCGCGACCAGTTCTTGCGGGACGACGACCACCATTCGGCGCACGTGGCGCTGGTCCGGCGATGCTGCTGGTGGGACAGCCGCTGATGGAGCCGGTGCCGCAGGTGGAGCGGCGGGCACAGGTTCTAGCGCGGCTGGTGTGGTGATCGGCGACTCCGATTCGGCCTGCGCCAGGGCGGCCAGGTCCTCATCGTCGAGCGTCTCGGCATAGGATACCACGCGCGCCGCTCCCGGATTCGCCGCGTCGAACTCGCGCAGGGCATTGGCCGCCTGCTTGCCGGTGGCCGTCAGCATATAGAAGCCGTCGATGGGCATTTCGGCATAATAGCGTGTGACCAGGCGGCGAAGCCATTTTCGCACGCTGCGCTCGCTCATGCCCATCTCGGTCATCATATCATCCAGCCACGCGCCGTTTTCTTCCTGGGAACCCAGGTAGCGGATCACATCGAGCACCTGGGGTGGCAGCCGGTTGAGTTCGTCGGGCAGGTTCATGGGTCCCCCTCGCCGTGTTTTCACACCGTGTTAATGAATGGTCAATACATCCTCTACTATAGACCATTTGCGTATTTAGGCCAACCGGTGATGAGTCGGCGATCGTCACGGCAGGGGATCGGTTGTGGATGCGGCGGCTTCGGCTTCCAGGGTGGCGAACAGGTCGGCTTCCAGAACGCGCAGCTCGGCGGAAAGCACGGCGAGCGATTCGCGCGGGCGCGGCACCTCGACTCGCACCTCGCGGGCGATGCGTCCGGGCCGTGCGCTGAAGACCAGCACGCGGTCGCCCAGGAACACGGCCTCTTCAACGTCGTGGGTGATGAACAGGATCGTTTTGTTGAAGTGCTGCCACACCTGGAGCAGCCAGCGCTGAAGCTCGCGCCGGGTGAGTGCGTCCAGCGCGCCGAACGGTTCATCCAGCAGCAGCACGTCGCGCCCGGTGAGGAAGGTCCGCAGCAGGGCCGCGCGCTGGCGCATCCCGCCACTCAGTTGATCGGGGAAAGCCTCTGCGAAGCCTTCCAACCCAAACAGCGGCAGCAGGTCGCGCGCCTGCTGCCGCGCCGCACGTTTGGATCGTCCATCAAGCTCCGGCCCCAGAATGACATTCTCCAACACGGTGCGCCAGGGCAGCAGCAGATCGCGCTGTGGCATATAGCCCACGCGCCCGGCTCGCGTGCGCGGACGACCGTTCGCCAAGTCGCCAGCGGCGCAGTCGAGCAGTATCTCGCCCGAATCCGGCTCGGCCAGGCCGGTGATCAGGTTAAACAGCGTGCTCTTGCCGCTGCCGCTCGGCCCGATGATAGTCACGAATTCGCCGGGCTGCGCGCTGAAGTTGATGTCGGCCAGCGCGGGCACGGCGCGCCCGCCATCGCGAAAGGTCTTGCTCACGCCGCGCACGACCAGGCAGGGCGGTGTGTCAGAGATAGGTCCGGTCATCGGTTCCGCTTTCACCTGCCGGATGACTCCACCGTGCCCGGCAGGAAGTCATTGGTGAAGGCTGCCGACACGTCGAGCGGCTCGGCCAGGATGCCGTTCTCTACCAGGAAATCGGTGAACCCCTGCCACGTCTCCGCCGACTGCTGACCCCAGCGCGGCGCGTCGTCCTGGTAGCGCGGGGCCAGCCAGGCGGCGCTGGCGCGGATCAGGTCGGGATCGGCTTCGGGGGCGGCTTCGATCAAGATGTCGGCGGCCTCATCGGGGTGCTGGATGGCATAGGCGAAGCCGCGCGCGGTCGCCTGGACAAACGCCGCGACCACCTCTGGCGATTGGGCGATCATGTTCTGAGTGGTGATCAGGATGGGCGTGTAGTAGTCGGGCACGCAGTCGGGATAGTCGGCCAGCATGATGGCATCCAGATCGACCCCGCGGCGCTCGGCTTCCAGGCCGGTCCAGGCGTAGTACATCCAGCTCAGGTCGAAGCGGCCCTGCTGCATCAGGGTGATGGCATCCACATAGCCCACATCGACATAGGCCACCGTGCCCGGTTCCGCGCCGTCACAGGTCAGCAGCCGGTCGATCACGGCGTTTTCCAGGTCCGGCTGACCGAAGCCGCCGTAGGTCAGGCCCGCCATATCCGCCGGGCGCGTGAGCGGGTGAGAATCGGCCAGCGAGACAAAGCCGGACGTGTTGTGCTGGATGATGGCGGCCAGCGAGACCAGCGGCAGGCCGTCGGCCAGGGCATAGGTCATGAATTCCTGGTAGCTGACGCCGAACTCCGCCGCGCCGCTGGTGACCACCGCCTCTACCAGCAGGTCGGTCGGCTGCTGGATGGAGACATCCAGGTTGGCCTCATCATAGTAGCCAAGTGCCTGGGCCACAAAAAAGCCGGTGTGATTGGTGTTGGGCGTCCAGTCGAGGATCAGGGTGACGGCGGTTCGTTCCGGCGCTTTGGCGAATTCGGTTGCGCCGCCGAGCGGATCGGCGTCGCCGCCGCCCTGGGCGAGCGCAGGCAGCGCGGCACCCGTGAGCAGCGCCGCCATGAGAACCGCAGTGAAAAGAGAACGCTTGAGAGTCATGGTCATACCTCCTGTGAGCACTATTGCGGTTTCTGCCCGGATTGGCGCTCGTAGCGCCGCCGGATCATTGCGGAATAGGGACGGAAATCGAAACGTTCGTAAAACGGCTGAAGATCGGCATCGCACACCAGGTCCACCGCGTACAGGTGCGCCAGCCTGTCCAGCAGGCGGCGCACCAGCTCTGAGCCGATGCCCTGGCCCTGGAAGGCGGGCAGTACCTCCAGCAAGGGAATGAACGCTGTCAGCACGCCGTCGCTGATCGCAGTGACGAATCCGACCACCTGGCCGGTGTCGTCATCGAGCGCCAGCACGATCGCGGCGCTGCCGCGCAGCAGGTCCAGGTGGGTTTCGGGCGAGGGCGGATCCGGCCAGCCGACGAAGAACCCGGCCAGTTTCTCCGGCGTGATGCCTTCCAGCGAATCGGTGTAGATGATCATGGACGGCTGCCTCCGCTCAATAGATGCCCGGCCCGCGCCAGTCGGAGCGGCGCGCGGTGTAGTACCAGCGCAGCGCCAGCCGCTCGACCAGGCTGACCAGCAGCACCAGCAGCAGGCTGAGCACGGCGGTGAGCACAATCGCCAGGTAGACCTGGTCCAGCCGGTAGCTGCTGTAGGATCGCTTGAGGAACACGCCCAGCCCCACCTGCGCCGTGATGTATTCGCCAAAGATTGCGCCCACCACGCTGTACGTCGCGGCGATGCGCAGGCCGCTAAAAAACTGCGGCATGGCGGCGGGCAGGCGCACCTTGCGCCAGGTCTGCGCAGAGGTCGCCCCCATGGCGCGCAGCAGCGAAATCAGCTCCGGGTCGGCGGACTGCAGGCCGGCGAAGGTGTTGAGCGCTACCGGGAAAAAGCAGAACAGCACGACCACCGCGATCTTGGGGCCGGTGCCAAAGCCAAAGACCAGCACCAGCAGGATCGCCAGGGCAAAGATGGGGATAGTCTGCGAGACGACCAGCACCGGGTAGAGAATCCAGCGCAGCAGCGGCGAAAAGTCCATCAGCGCGGCCACGCTGACGCCCAGGATGACCGCCATCGACAGCCCGGCCAGGGTCTCCCACAGTGTTTCGGGAATATGATCGCTCAGCAGGCGGTCCTGGTGAACCTGCCATGCCTGCCAGACGGCGCGCGGCGTGGGGAAGATGGTGGAGAACGACAGGTTCTCGACGGCGCGCGCTTCGCTGATGAGCTGCACGGTTCCCGCCGCGAACAGGGCCAGCATCAGCGCGGCCACTGCGGCCAGGATCAGCGGGCGGGCGAGGTCCACCAGCAGCCGCGGCCACCAGCGCGGCGGCGCGGCAGATCGTGAAACGGGCGAGATGGATACACGCTGCATGGCGCTCAAGCTCCCTTCCCGGCGATCAGGCTCGCCCCAGTGTGTGCACCACGATCAGCCGCCCGTGTTCCACCGTGACCGATCCTTCCGCGGCCAGCATGACGTTGCTGACGCCGCGCGCAGGACCCAGGCGCAGCGTCTCGCCGCGCAGGGGATACTTCAGGTCGCGCGTGGTGATGCCGTGCACATCGCCATCGAAGGGCAGCAGCGAGACGGTATCGCCCGGTGCGCCGACCAGCGCGTGACTGCCGGGGCCGATCAGCCAGGTGGTCTGCCGCCCGGCGACGATCTTGACATCGCACCCGGCCAGCGCAGGCAGCGAGAGCAGCGCCAGGTTCGCCAGCATCTGGTCGAGCCGGTCGCCCAGCGCGCCGATGATACGTATCCATGCCGCGCCGCGCGCCGCCGATGCCAGCAGCGCCAGTTCCAGGTCGGTTTCGTCTTTGTCGGGGATGGCGCGCTCGAAGTGGGTGCCGCGCGCGGCAAGCGCCTCGCATTCCGGCGCAGGCAGCGAATCCAGGTCGCCCACCACCAGGTGGGGCTGGCGGGCACAGGCCACTGCCAGCCGCGCGCCGCCGTCCGCCGCGATGATCAGGGCGTCGCCCGCCTGGTCCAGCACGGCCCGGACCGCCGGGCCATCGTTCAGGTCGCCGTTGGCGAAGACCAACGCGCGCACGGCTCCATTTTGCTCGCTCGCCATAAAAAACACTCCCTGCCGGGCAGGGAGTGTCGCATGAGGCGTACTGCTGAACGTCTCCCTCCGCCGGCATTATCCGGTTCAGGTCATTAGGGTCGGCATCGTCGCGGATGGGTTCCGCGTCGCGGACGTTCGCCGCGCGGATGCGCCTCTCAGCCGGGCTATCCCCAGCTCCCCTGGCGTGATTGTTAATGCTGCACAGAGTATACCGGGTGCGGCGCGCGTTTGCCAACCGCACCCCAACCGATCATGGGCGGATGGTGCCGCCCTGGTAGCGCAGCTCGTAGATCATGCTGCCCCGGTACGCGATCATCTCGTAGCCCCAGAAGCGATCCACCGCCCCGTGCCATTCGTTGAGGTAGGTATACTCACCGCTCTGGTAGCGCGCAGGGCCGCGATAGGGAGCCTCCGGCTCGACATGGCGCAGGGCCTCTTTCAGAAAGTCGCCCACCGGCACGCCCGGATCGATCGACCAACCCGCGTAGCACATCGACCAGGTGGGGTGATCGGCGTGATAGACCGTCTCCTGGCCGATGAACTGCTCGCCGCCGTAGTAGATATCGCGGTAGAGAAACGCCCCGGCGCGGTATTCCAACTGGTGCGCGCCGGGCAGGTTCGGCGCGACGACGGCCTCATTCCCCGCGCTGGCGTAAGTGGCGCGCTTGGCTTCGAGCAAAAACGCGACAAAGGTCTCGTGAATCTCCGGGCTGGCCTGGCTCATTGATCCTCCTTAGGCGGGCTTGTTCACCGGCTCATCCAGCCAGTATTCAAGCTGGATGTTATCTGGATCACGGAAGGCCACATAATACCAGTTGCCGTGAAACAGTTCCACTCCTTCGGTCGGCACGCCCGCCGCTTTGAGCTTTGCCGCCAGGTCGTCGAGAAACGCCTTGCTGGGCGCGGTGAAGGCCAGGTGATCCAGCCCAATGCGGAATTCGCTGAAGCGATCGCCGGGTGGAGTTTGCCCGTGTGTGAGCAGCCACACTGTGCCCCCCTCAACCGGGAAATAGACCAGGTTACCATATTCCGGCGGGATGGTGTGGAACTCAAAACCGAGCACGCCTTCGTAGAACTGGCGCGACCTTTCGATATCCGACACGGTCAGAATGATGTGGTTGATCGCGGGGATCGTCATGGCAATTTCTCCTGTTGCGCAAACAGACGATAGGCGCATATAATAGAACATAAGTTCGCAAAGTGCAAGTTTCGGCGGGGACTCACAAGGCCGGTGTTTCGGCCTCTGCAAAGCGCCCCCAGGCGCGTTATAATCGCAATATGTGAATCAGGTGACCCGGTCAGGAGTCAAACACCATGCGGCGAATGCTGGCTTTCGTGGGGGGATTGTTAAGCGGCGGCGTGATCGGCACGGCGGCGGCCTTGCTGCTCACACCCCAGTCGGGCGAATCGATGCGCCGGTCGCTGCGCGAGCGCTGGCAGGCGGCGCGGCAAGCCGGGGATGAAGCCGCCGCCCGCAGGCGCGTAGAACTGGAAGCCCGGTTGATTGAGATGACCGGGCCGCATTCCGCCGATTCCCCCTTGCTCAAAGTGCTCCAGCCGCCCGCCGGCAACGGTCATGGTAACGGCCATGGCAGCGGTCAGGCGGCCCGGCATTGAGTCTCGTTTCAGGCGGGGGCGTGGTGGCAAAAGACCACGCCCCCGTGTTTCGCTTCGCTTAGGGCAGCGTTTCGAGCGAGAGGGTGAACCGTGCCGGCTCTGTGGTGACCGGGGCCAGTCCGGAGACGATGATCACCGCGTCACCCATCGCACCACCCACCGTGATTTCCCACTCGCCAGATGGCGCATCAGTCTCGCCCAACAGCCGGGTTACCGGCTGGGCGCTGTTGCCCGGCTGGACCAGCTGGACCAGGAAGCGCTGCGGCAGCACGTTGTCGGTCAGCAGCCAGCCTTCGCTCACCCAGCTTTGAATCGCCCATTCATCGGGGCTGCCCTCAAAGTTCTCGAAGTAGCGCGCTTCGGGGATGGCCACATCATCGATCAACATGCCCGGCTGGTTGACGGCGTCATCGGTGATGTACTCGAAGCGAACCAGCACCTCGCCGCCGACATAGGGCGTGAGGTCGATGCGTTCCTCCACCCAGCCATCGCTCTGACCGGTATAGCCGGGGCCATAGGCGTTGCCGTGCGGGTCTTCGGTGGTGGTGCGCGCGGTCGCCTGGGGAATCCAGGTCGCGCCGCCGTCGGTTGAGATCATGACATAGGCGTAATCCCACAATTCCTCAATGTGGTACCACGTCTTGAAGACCAGGGTGGCGCTATCCAGCCCGGTCAGGTCGAAGGCGCGAGTCAGCCGCATGTCGCTTTCATCGCCCCGGTTCGACCACCAGGCATAGCGCCCGCTGTAAGCAGAGGTCGCGGCCAGGCCGACCGTCTCATCGCCGCTAAAGGTCAGCCGATAGGTCTGGGGCTTGATGTCGCCGGGAATGCGCAGGTAATAGCCGCCCCACTGCGGGGCGCGATATTGGACAGCGCCCGCATCCGCCGCCAGGATGCGCACCGGATTGAACGGGCGCAGCCGCGACATTTCCTCGAACACGTAGGCATAGCGACCATCGCCGACGGACTCATCCATCAGCATATTGGCAACGACCCAGTCGGCGAACAAGTCCACCACCGTGACCGGCTCACCGGTCGAAGGGTCGCGGGCGTCGATGGCGGCCAGTGTATCGGCAATGCTGGTCAGGCCGTTGGCCGCGTCGCGCACCAGGGTACGAGTCGCTTCTTCGCCGTAGCGCTCGAAGAAATACGCCACAAACATGAACGCGCTGCCATAGGACAGGCCGCGGTCGTCGCTTTCGGGCCAGGTGTTCAGTTGCAGCTCAGGGTCGCGCAAAAAGCCATCGGCAAACCAGCTCGCGCCATAGCCGGTCAGCATGGCCGACAGCTCCGAAAGGCCCTCGTTCAGCCAGCTTTCCTCGTTGCCATCGACGGCCCACTGCACCATGTGCTGGAATTCGTGGGCCAGCGTGCTCTCATAATCCGCCGTGCCGATGGACCACTGCATCGCGTCCAGGTTGACGAAGAACATCTCCGCTTCGTTGGAATTGGGCACCGCCTGGACCGGGTACTGGCTGCTGCTGCCATAGTAGGCAGCGACCCAATCGCCCATATTGCGCGCGTGCAGGATGATCACATGCGGATCGCCATCGATGCCGGGACTCCATTCGGTGCCGAAGACTTCGTGCACGCGCGGGCGGATCACGTTCTCGAACTGGTCCACCGATTTCTTGAGCGCGGCCATGTCGATTCCCTGAATCTCCGAGACCTCGACATAGGCGTATACATGGTCGGTCTTGTAGACCAGTTGGGCATCGACCTGGAACGACATGCCTGCCTCTGAATCCAGATTATCCACCCAGAATTTGCGCACATCTCCGATCGGGCGTTCCGGGGCGCTGGTGGGCGGTGTGGGGATGTCGGTCACGCCCAGGACGCGCCGCGCCAGGTCAATCCGGTCGCGGGGCGGAATCTCCGTTTGCTCGATCATGCGAAGAGTCTCTTCGCCGGGCGAGAGGGTGCCATCGGGTCCCTGGGCGCGCACCAGATCGCGTGGCGCAGCAGGGAATGCACTCGCCATCAGGACAATCACGAGTGCGATGGCAAGGATCGCAGCACGACGAAAACGAAAGCGATGGTTCATGACAATCATCCTCATTGTGAATAGTTGCGGGTAGAGCATAGGCTGAGTATCGCACGAGCACGCCCCGCTGACCAACTGGCGGGGGTCGAGGTGGTCCGATGTTCACCGGGACCTTATAATCGGGATGAGTTGCCCACCGATCGAGGTTTTGATGATGCCTGACGCCATTGACGACGCCGAAGCCCTGCTGCGCAAGCGCGGCTTCAAAGTGACTCCCCAGCGGACGCTGCTGCTGCAGGTGTTAGCTGCTCAGTCTACCTACCTGGATGCCGAAGAACTTTATGAACTGGCCCACGCCCAGGACGAGAGCATCAGCCTGGCGACCGTTTACCGCACGCTGGGCCTGTATGCGGAATTGGGCGTGGTTGAACATCGCTACACCGAGCCGGAGCACCGCCGCGAAGCCTTCCGCATGGCCGAAGGCCCCGAACAACACTACCTGACCTGCATCCGCTGCGGGAAGCGCGTGGTGATTCATGCCGACCTGCTCAACCGCATGGCGCACGAACTGGTGCGGCGTAAAGGGGTGAGTGTCACCAGCGCGTGCGCGTGCTTCACCGGATACTGCCCGGACTGTACTGAGGAAATGAAGAAGGCAGGGCAAAGCCCTCAGCCCTGATCCAGCCGCGATCCAATGGCCACAGCGCGGGCCGCTTATGCCAGTCTGAGCCGGTCCTATTCCGTTTCTTCACCATCCGGCGAGAGCGCCTCGCCCGAAAACGTCTCGAACTTGCGCGCGTTCGCCAGGGCGACGCTGGCCTGCGATGCCAGCGCATTGAGCACGTTGATGTGGTGTTTGCTGTAGCGTGCCAGCGGGCGCTGGCTGTCCACATAGATCAGGCCGAGCGTCTGGTCGCCGGCCACCAGTGGCGCGGACATGATGGTGCGCAGCTTGAGGCTGGCCACGCTCTGGCGATCGCTGAATTCGCCGTCGGTCTGCGCGTCGGCCACAATCACCGGCTGGAGGGTGGTCAAGACTTCCTGCACCACGCTCATCGAAATGGAGAACTGGTTCTCGGCCAGGTATTCGCCCTGGTACGAGCGCCCCATCTTAAAGCGCGGGCGCTGGTCATCGCCGATCATCATCAGGAAAGCGCGGTCGGCCTGGGCGAAGGACAGGGCGCTGTCGAGGATCAATGCGACCAGCTTGTGAATGTTGTGCTCGCTGTGCATGGCTTTGGTGACATGCAGCAGCAGTTGAAGCGCCATCAGCTCGTAGACATCGCCCTGTTCTTTGAGCAAGGGCAGACTTTCACGAATCTCGGCAAGCACGCGGTCGATATGTTCGAGGTTGCGTTCGTTTTGGGGGGTCGGGCTGCTCATCCGCTATTCCTCCTGCGAACAGTCGGTAGGTGGCACAGGGTCAGATGAACGGTGGACTGCGTCGCGCAGGTCATCGATCAAGACCAGTTCGCCGGTGCGCGCATCCTGGTATCGCCAGTGTGTCCATCCATTGCACGACGGGGCCTGCTTCAGGTGCGCGCCTACGGTGTGAATCGATCCGGTGATCCCGTCTGAGTGGATTCTACCATCAGGCAGGATAGTAGCGGTATGCTCCGAACGATCCAGCACCAATTGCTGCCCCGGTTGGAGCAATCCGCGGCTGACCAGTTCCTTGAAGGACACACGGCGAACCCTTTTCTGCCGCGAGACTCCCCTGACCAGCGGGTGATCGGCGCTGTAGGGCTGGACTGCACTCACACGCTGGCGCGCTGCCTCAACATAGACTGGGTCGCGCTCGATGCCGATCCAATGGCGATGCAGCATTTTGGCTGCCGCCGCGGTCGTCCCCGATCCGAGGAATGGGTCGAGCACCACGTCTCCGCACTGAGTGCTCGCCGCGATGATCCGCAGCAGCAGGTCCTCCGGCTTTTGGGTTGGGTGCAGTTTTTTGCCGTCGGAATCTTTCAAGCGCTCGGCACCCCCACATACAGGGATTTCCCACATCGAGCCGAGCTGCTTGCCGCCATTAAACAGCTTCATCTCGTGGTGGTTGAAGGTGTAGCGGCCTGTTTTGTCCCGCTTGGCCCATACCACAAATTCCACATCATTCTTCAGCCGGGTGCCGCGAAAATTGGGCATGGCATTGGGCTTATACCAGGCCACCGTGTTGAGAATCCAGAAACCGAGGTCCTGCAGGATCGCCCCGACACGGAAGATGTTGTGATAGGTGCCGGAGATCCAGATGGTGGCCGAGGGTTTCATCGCCTCGCGTACCAGACTGAGCCACCCGCGGGTGAAGTCATCATAGGCGGCGAAGCTGTCGAACCGGTCCCACGCGTCATCGACCGCATCGACACGCGTCATGTTGGGCCGCCACAAGTCCTGGGCCAGTTGCAAGTTGTAGGGCGGGTCGGCAAAGACCAGGTCCACGCTGTCCCTGGGCAGGGTGGGCAGCACCTCGAAAGTGTCGCCGTGAATGATGCGATCCAACCCGTCCTCAGCCATATGTCGCCCCTTGCCTCGCGCTCAGAATCCCTGCCGCGAGAGCCGCACAAACGCCCGCATCCCCAGCACGGCGGAAACTCCCGGCAGCCAGACCAGCCCGAAGCCCATCAACGCACCGAACAGGATATCACTTTGCAGGCTGCTCTCGCCGCTGCCCGGCAGGTGCCAGCCGATCCAGCCCGCGATCAGGGCCGGGATCACCAGCACCAGCCACGCGGGCAGATTGGGCACGCGCGGCGGAGTGACCTCGTCCAGCAGCGAATCCGCCCCGCGCAGGTGCTGGGTGACCGCCAGCAGCATGACACTGTAGACCAGCAACACGACCACAATGCCCCAGCCGGGCGCGGTGATCTGCTCGTCGGCGATGCCTGCGCCCAGCGCGATCAATAGCACGCCGCCCACCGCTCCCCATTCCCATGTGCTCAGCCGCCACGAGATGTGGGCGATTCCGGCGCGGTTCAACGCGACAGCGACGATAAAAACGATCAGCGCGCAGCCCACCAGCCCTATCGCCAGGGCGGTGATCGCGTCCTCTTTTGCCACGACCGGGATCGGATCATCGGTAGCCTGGGGCAGCCAGCGCATCCACACTCCCCAGGCGAGTCCCAGCCCCAGCGCGATCAGCATATCCAGCGGGCCGCTGGCACGCCCGCTCGCCATCAGCCGAAAGACGGCCAGCGCCAGCAGAAAGATCAAAGGGTGTGCGCCGAGGGGACGGGCAATCAGGCTGAGCGGCAGATCGCGGGTGGCCGAGTGACTGATGAGCAGGCTGTTGGTCAGACCGACCATGCCCGCGACCAGCAGCAGGCTGAGGATTTCGCGCACGTGGAAGCGCGCGATCAGATCGAGCGAGGCTGCCGCCATCGCCAGGTAGATCGCAGCCACTGCCAGCCAGCGAGTCGCGCCATAAGTGCCCGGACTCTCCCAGACACCAAACTCGCCCAGAACCAGCAGCACCCCTGCAAAGCTCAGCCGTGCGCCCCAGGCGGCCCATTGTTCACGCTGTCCCACGATCATGGCGGCGATTATCCTCTCTGGTCTCGGATATGCGATGCGCTGCTCTCCCCTCGCTGGCGGCGGCCCGTCCTTAACTATACGCGGATCGTCTGATCCTTGAAAATTGGGGCGTAACGCGTACAATGCGAACAGGCGCTGGCAGCACACAACGCGGAGTGTACCGCATGACACAACCTGAACCCCAGTCATCGACCGTGATCCGGGCGATGAGTGAATATGACATCCCGCGCCTGGCAGAGATTCGGCCCGGCTTTGTCAGCCCGACCGTGCTGGAAGTCGAGCGCATCGGCAGCGGCCTGGAATGCGGGTGGCGGCTGGTCGAGCGCGCGCTGCCGGTACCGTTCGACAAGGGGGATCGCTACGATTTCGACCTGACCGAACAGGCCAACATCCGCGCGCGGCTGCGCCAGGGGGATGGGCTTCACCTGGTGGTGGAACAGGCCGATCGACTGGTCGGCGTGTTGGATGTCACCCCGCAAGAGTGGAATCACACCGCCTGGTTGTGGAACATCATGTTGGATGTTGACGTGCGCGGGCAGGGCCTGGGCCGCGCCCTGTTCCGGCGAGCGACGACCTGGGCACGCCAGCAGGGCTACCGCGCGCTGTGCCTCGAAACGCAGACGAACAACGTCCCGGCGTGCAAGTTTTACCTGCGGATGGGGTGCCATCTGGACGGCATCCGCGAGACATACTACACCAACGATGACCTGCGCCGCCATGAGGTGGCGATCTTTTTTAGCTATCCCCTGGCCTGATCTGGGCTTTCCCTGCGGGGGCGAGCACAGGTTCACAGGCTCTCGCTTGCCCAGGCGTCCATACGAATCGCTGATGATCTGCCCTTGCCGCTGTGCCGCCACAAGCGGGCCGCTCTGCTCTTGCCCCGGCAGTTTGCGGCTAAGGGGATGGAGAGTGGTACTTCGCCGATGATGTGAAATGGACCAATCCAGGCCCGGTAATCGCGGCTAACCTGGCGCAGCAGGGCGGTCACGGGGCCTGGATTGGGTCCAAAATGCCGGGCCAACCGATCACCGGGACGCTGTATGGGCTGGTGCAGTGACCGTCGATTCGGCGGGGCGCTCCGGCGTGCTCAGGGTGGATACTGCCGCGGCTGGTCCGCTCAGCGGCTTGGGGGCGTGCTGGCTCCAGGATCGCCGCCAGCGGCGCAGCCGCGCGCGCGGTGAGTGGTGGACCATCCAGCGCCAGACGGTGCGCTGATACCAGCGGCGCGCATTGGCCCAGGTGCGCTCGGTGCCGGCCTGGGGCTGGCGCAGCACCGAGGCCAGTGCCGGGGCTAACGCGCCCTGGGGCGCGCCCCATTCGATCACTGCCGCACCCCAGGCCAGCCCGCCACCAAAACCCACCAGCGCCACCAGGTCACCGGGCTGCACGCGCCCGGTCTCGATGGCCTCGGCCAGCGCGATCGGGATCGAGGCGGCAGAGGTGTTGCCATAGCGCGACAGGTTGCTGTAGGCGATCTCCGGCGCGATGCCGAGCGAATCAATCGCAATGTCGATGATGCGCTGGTTGGCCTGGTGCGGGATCAACAGGTCGAGATCACCCGGCTCCAGCCCGACCTGGGCCAGGGCAGTCGTGACTCCGCCCGCCAGCGCGTCTTTGGCGAACTGGAAGACGCATTTACCATCCATATACAGGGTATGCATCTGGTGCAGGCCGTCGCGCAGATAGGTTTCGCGGCTGTTGACGGTGGGCAGCGTCAGCAGGTCCCAGCCGGAGCCATCTGAGCGGGTGAACGTGGTCAGCACGCCGCCGGGCTGATCGCTGCCGCGCAGCACCAGCGCACCCGCGCCATCGCCGAACAACACGCATGTCTTGCGATCCTTCCAATCGAGCACGCGGCTCATGGTCTCCGCGCCGATCACCAGTGCTGTGTTGACACTGCCCGCGCGCACCTTGTTCGCTGCCAGGTCGAGCGCATACACAAAGCCAGCGCAGGCCGCGCTGACATCGCTGGCCCCGGCGTTCACTGCCCCCAGCCGATCCTGCACGATGCTGGCCGTACTGGGGAAGATATATTCCGGGGTGGAAGTCGCCACGATGATGAAGTCCACTTCCGAAGGCAGGACATTGGCCACACGCAGGGCTTTTTGCGCTGCGCGGACGGCGAGGTCGGTAGTGGTTTCGCCCTTGGCGGCGATGCGGCGCTCGTGGATGCCGGTGCGCGGGAAAATCCAGGCATCATCCACGCCGACCAGCGGCTTGAAGTCGTCGTTGCGCATGATGCGCGATGGGACTTCCATGCCCCACCCGGTGACATGAGCATAGCGCAGCGTCCGCGCCTGGAACGCGTGGGCGGTGCGCGCATTGCGAGAAAATGAGACGTGCGACGTGTCGCTCATAGAAGTACACAATCCTCTCCCGATGTGGGCGCGAGTCCAGTCGCGCCCACCCTTCAGTAAGTGATGGGCATCAGCAAGTGATGGGCAGATGAGATGCGGATGTTGGCATTCGTCGATTGATTGCCAAGACTATACTCAAGTGGCACTGTCAGGTGCTCTCAGGCTCTATCAAGGCTTGCTGTCAGGAACTCTCACCAGCCCTCAAAAGCTCTCGAATCTGGCGATGTGCCCTTGCCAGGAGTCAAAAAACGGGCTGCAACAACCCGGCGAGTAGTTCTATGGCCCTGGCAGTGTGGATGAGTTAGCGGTTGTTCTGGGACGAGGGAGACGGTGGGGCATCTGACCCCAACACGCGCGCGACCAGCACCCCCGCGATGTCGTCGAGCGGCCCCTGCGCGCCAAGCGCAGCGATCACCGGGGCCAGCGCTGCCAACCCAGCGATCACCTCGTCCTGCGGCTGATCGCGCAGGAACAGCACCACGCGCCGCCACATGACATAAGCTTGATCGGGATGCAGCAGGCTGGTCCAGGTGCGTGCCAGCCGGGTCAGCAGCGCGGTGCGCCGCATCGGATCGGGGACTTCCAGGCAGGCATCGAGCGCCAGGCTCAGCGCGTCGTGCTGCCGATCGCGCAAGGCATGGGTCTCGCTGGCATAAGGACCGAACCCCGCCAGCGCGCTTGCCCGGTCATAATCGTCGGCGATCTGCACTGCCGCGTCCAGCGCCTCGTCGAGAATGGCCTGGCGCAGCGCTACCGGCAGATAGGGGATCAGTTCCAGCAGTGCGCCTACTCGCTCGTACGGTGAAGGGATGGCGCGCGCCGCCGCCAAAGCCGCCTCGCGCAGCAGGTCCGGATCGCGGGGCAGAAGTGCTGTCAGCACGTGAATCTGCTCGTAGGGTGTATCGATCAGCATGGCGACCTGGGCCGCCTCGTGGACCAGGTTATCGGGCAGCACCGGGGCCACCGAAGCCAGGATGCCTGCTTTATGCTGCATATCCCCCAAGGCGTGTGCACGGCGGATCATGTCCAGGCCGACGCGCATCCAGGGATCGGGCGGCAGATAGGGCATCAGCGCGCTGAGGGCCGAAACCAGCTCCAGCGGGTTGATGATGGTATAGGCATCGGCGACGGCGTCGGCGTACTGGTGGGGCAGCATGTGCGGGGCGAGAAACACCAGGGCGCGCGCGCGTTCCGCTTCATCGGGGATCGAGCGGGTGGCGGTCAGCGCATCTTGCATGGCTCGCTCTTTGAGTTCATCCGGCAGGTGCGGCGCGAGATCGACCAGCACCTCGACTCGTGCGTATCGTTCCTGGACGGCCAGGGCTGCTGCCAGCGCCAGCCCCAGGGCTTGCTGACGCGCCGGGGGCTGAAGATAGGGCGCGATGGCGGCCAGCGCTGCCGCTCGCCGGTCCGGCAGGGTGAATTCCTGGGCGGCGACAAATGCTGAGACCAGCAAATCCGCCGGCAGATGTGGTGCAAGCTGAATCAGGGTGCGCGCGCGCTCATGTTCGTCGGTGATGCCCTTGACCAGGTGCAGCGCCTCGGCCAGCAGTTCCGGCGAGAGATAGGGAGCCAGCGCGGCAAAGGCCTGGGCGCGATCATCCGGGCGGGTGATCGAAAAGGTAGTTGAGAGCGCGTTGTGCACGGCTTCGGGAATCTGGCCCAGCGGCCCCAAGGCCTCGATGTGGGGGACCAGCGCGATCAGGGCCTGAGTGCGCGCCTCGTCGCCGTTGATCTGCCCGATGGTGGTGAGCGTATCGAGCAGGGCCTGGGGGCGATCTTCCAATGGCAAGTAGGGGAGCAGCCGCCCCAGCAGCAGCGCCCGCGCCTCTGGGGACTGCATCTCGCGGGCTAGTGCAGCCAGGCGATCGATTCCATCGGGCGGCGCAAACGCGCACAGCGCACACAGCGCATCGGCGCGGGTGATCTCACCGGGGATGGACGTGGTGGCGATGTCTATCGCCATCCCTGCCGCACGCGATTGCAGCGGCGCGGGCAGTGCCTGGAGCAGAGCCGTGAGGGCGCGAAGCTGCGAAGCCGGGTCATTGATGGCGCGTACTAACTCAAACAGGCGTTCCTGGAAAGGCGACAGGGCGGATTCATCGCGGACCACCGAAAGATGAGGCGCGAGGTTCAGCAGCAGTTCGGCGACTGATGCCGGGTCGGGAGACGGTGTGCTGCTATCCAGGTGGGTTGTGACCAGTGTCAGCGCATCATCGACCAGGCCAGCGCGCGCCAGGTGCGGCGCGATCTGCCCCACCAGCGGCCAGCGCAGCTCTGGCGGCTGCACGGCTTCGACACGCTGCCAGAGCGCGCTTAGTGCACCGGGCGAGAGATGCCCGGCCAGCATGATGAGCGATTCCAGGGCGCGCGTCGGGCTGACGGGCCGGTCCGAAGGCGGGCGCTCTTTGCTGAGCGCCAGCAGGTGACGCACCTGCAGACCGAGAGTCGATGGGCCGGAGACCAGTGCGGCGTCGAGCAGGCGCACGAGGTCGGCTTCCTGGGTCGAGAGCTTATCGAACAGGCCGGAAAGTGCGCGCGCGCGTCCCTGGGCAAGTTGGTGCAGCACTACGCGTATATCGGGGGATTCGCGCAGTTCGTCGGCCAGCAGGGTGAACAAAAGCTCGGTTTCGCGCCCCAGCAGCGCTCGCGCTTGCAGACCCGCACCGAGCGCCGTGCTCCACACCTCGGCCACCACGCTGTAGTCGGGAACTTCTTCCGGGATGAAGACTTTGATCAATTCGGCAGCCACGCGCGGCTCGGCCAGCACGTCGCCGTTCATCAGGGCGTTGGCCCAGGCCAGGTTGTCGCGGGTGACATACTGCTTGAGCGTGCGCTGGAGTGCCTTCCAATAGGCGCGCTGGAGCGAACTGCCGTGATACAACTGCTCGAAGGTGTTGCCGGGGAAGCGCGAGGCCAGCACCTTCACAAAGGTTTCGGCAGCGTTGGCCAACTGCTGAGTCTTGTGGATCGATTCGAATCCTGATGTCATAGGTTGTACCCGGCCTGCAGTTCGCCCAAAGGATGGCCCTCACCCGTTGGGCAAGGCTGATCCTATGTTGAGTATACCGCGCTTACAGGCGTGGGCGCGATGCATCCCCAGTCCTATTCGGACCAACCCCAAGTGAATGGGGGCGCACGCTACGCCCCCATCAGGTGACTATCGATGCCCCACTATTCGGTCAGGACCGGGAGCAGCGAGGGATCGCCCTGTACCACGCGGTACCAGGGCCGATACGACCAGCCGATCACCGGCCCGTATTGGATTTTGTACCAGAAGCCGGTCGGGTCTACCCCCAAAAGCTGGACCTGGGTGCCCCACGCGATCCGGTTGATTTTCGGATAGTTCAGGCCGGGGCCGCTGCGGATGCGCATGTTGCCAAAGGCCTGTACGATGACGCCGCTGGTCGGCGGCGGCGGTGCATAGGCCGGCTCGGTCCCGTCGGTGAAGGGCACCGAGTTGATGTCGCCCTCGATGATGCGCGTATAGGGCGAATACATCCAGCCCACTTTGTCCTCGTAGATGATCTGGTACCACACGTTGCCGAAGCTGCGCCCGATCACGTCTACTTCGGTGCCCCAAGGCAGCAGACCGATCCGGGCTGTGCGTGTGCTCGGTCCCTGCCGGATGCGCAGATTGCCCAGCACGCGCGCCCGCACACCGATCGGCTGGGGCGTAGGCTGAGGCTCTGCTGCCGCCGTGTCGCCGCCGGGCAGCAGGTTGATGTCGCCGCTGAGCGTGACATAGCGTGCTGCCACCCAACCCCTGGTGGTGGCATCCAGCCAGATTTGTATCCACTGGTTATCGGGGGTGCGGGCGACAGCAGAATACACGCTGTCTTGTGTGATGCGGGTAATCACGCTGGCGCTAGTGCTCGGTTCGCTGCGCACATTGAGGGTGGGCACATTGACTTTGGCGGTGAGTGTTGCACCGGCCAGGCCGCCCTGCCCGCTCACCCCGGTGATCGGCACGCCCTGACCGTCCACGCCCAGCGTGGGATTCTGACCATTGGGCGGCGACCATGTCAGGAAGGCGAGCGCCCCGGCGTCCCGGTCGCGGTATTCGAACTTGATGGTGTGGGGGCCGTTGAGCAGCGCGACTTCCGCCGTGGAAATCTCGTTGGCGGCGAAGGTGTCCCACTTGTCGATGATCACGGTGGTGTCAATTGTCAGGCGGAAGTTGTCGTCGGCGCGGGCCATGAAGAGGTACATGCCCTCCGGCACCCCATCGGGCACATTCAGCGAGCGGGTGAAGCGCGCCGACCAGTTATCGGCGGGCACACTGCCGCCCGGCGAATTGGTCCCCCAGTTCTGGTTGATGCCGCTGGCGGGCAGAGTTGTGGTGAAGGCGGGCGCGCCGCTCAGGTCGGCATTGGCGAAATATTCGGCGGTCCAGGGTGTCGGGTTGCCTGTCACGACGCCGGTGCCGGTACCCGACGTGCCGCCGATGCACCAGTACAACACGCCGCCGTGCGAGGCGCAGCCGCCGGAAGGATCGGTCGAGCACGAGTTCCAGCCGTCCGCGCAGATGGCTTTGGGTCCGGTGCTGGCCGGCCAGCCCGCCGGAGCGGCTCCACTGCCAGGGCTGGAGCCGTAGGGGCAGGTGGTGTAAAGGCCATATCCTTCGGTGCAGGTGCCGGTAGTGGTAGTGCCACCTGTACCGGCTGCGGTGGGCACCGTCCACCCAAACTGGATCAGGGCCGGGCCGCTGGCGTCGAACATCTCGACGCGAAGCAGTTGGTTGCCTTCGGATACGCCATAATCTACGGTCAGCGTGCGTTGGCCCGCCGCTTCCCAGCTTGAAATGATGGTCGTGCTGCCCAGCGTGACCCGCACGCCGTCATCGACTATCGCGGTGAACCGGTAGGTCCCGGCGGTGAAGTAGAAGGTTGATTCGAACACCACTGAGAAGTTGTTGACCGGCGCGCCGGTGGAGGCTCCGCCGATCACGGGCGCGCCCTCGCCCCAGTTGAAATTGATCGTGTTGGTGCCGCCCGTCCAGACGAGTGGCGAGGAAGCCGGCTCGGTCCCGTTATAAACACGCACGATCCAGATGGACCCTTGCGCCCTTGTGGGCTGAGGTGCGGATAGCCCGCTGCTGCCCACGAGCACTGCGGCCAAGAGGACAGTCATCACACTCCGGAATAGTCTGTGCATTGCCAGCCTCCACCTTCCCCGGCCCATGCTGCGACATCGCCGCACGGCCTGCTAGCATCGTTCACCCGGCGCGTTGTTGGCAGGTTGCCGGTGTTGTGCACGTCGGATCACAGGTATCTTAACATAGATCGGAGACTCATGCTGGTTGGCGAGCGCCGCCGCCAGGCACAATGAGGGGCAGGTCATAATCTGCCTGCCCCTGGAAATAATTGCTTGAAGATGACGTGCGCCTGTATGCGATGGGGGGAGATGAAGAAGCGCGCTATTCGCCGATGTAGGCTTTGATCATCCCGATCAGGTCGGCAGTGCTGATCGGCTTGGGCAGGTAGTCATCGCAGCCCGCCGCGATGAAGCGCTCGCGGTCGCCGCGCATGGCGTTGGCCGTGAGCGCGATGACGGGGATAGTCCGCGTGCCATCGTGGGCTTTGATGCGCTGGGTGGCCTCGACACCATCGATGCCAGGCAGACTGATGTCCATCAGGATGAGATCGGGGCGCTCGCGTGAGGCAATCTCGACTCCGGTCAGCCCGTCCTCGGCCTCCAGCACGTCATACCCTCGTGCATTGAGAATTTTGCGGACCAGGCGCTTGTTCTGGAAGTTGTCTTCTACATACAGGATTCGTTTGGCCATAGTCTCCCCGTTGACATATTCCTGGCGGCGGTCGATAGGCTGTGCCGGGCCTGCCGGCTAGCTGTCGATGATGTCATCGTCGCTGAGTGTCTCGTTCACGCGGTCGATCAAGGCTTTGCGATCGAGTGTGGCCTTCTGGAACACAGAAATGATCTTGCCCAGAAGCTGTTCGCGTTCTTCGCTGCGGATGTCTTTGGCCGTCAGCACCACCACCGGGATATCTCTGGTGGCTTCGTTGGCCTTCAGCCGCTCCAGCAGCGTGTTGCCGTCCATATCGGGCAGCATGAGATCGAGTACGATCAGCGCCGGTTTACGTTCGAGAATGGTCTTCCAACCCGATGCGCCGTCATAAGCTTCGTAGACACGGTAGTGACCGGTCGCTTCGAGCAGGCGGCGGATCAAGCGAGCGTCGCGCCGCTCATCGTCCACCACCACAATATCACGAATCTGCTCAGCGCGCGAAGGAGCTTCGGGCATCAGCGTGCTCTTGGAAGCCGCCACGACCTGCCCTTCGGTAGCCTGGGCCAGTTCGGGTGGGCTGTCGGAGAGCTGCCCGCCCAGGGTATTGACCACGTGCTCAACCAGCTCGCGGGTGTTGAAGTTGCCCTTCTGCCACAGCGATTCCGCCCGGCCTTCGAGCCGCGCGCGGTCTGCCGCCGTCAGCGTCTTGGCAGAGACCACCACAACGGGAATATGGCTCACTTCGCTATCGGTTTTGAAGGATTCGAGCAGCGAGAAACCGTCCAGATCGGGCATGGTCAGGTCCATCACCACCAGGTCGGGCTTGCGCTGACGCACCAGGTCGAGACCGTCCAGCGGGTTGTTGACCTCGAAGACGCGGTAATTTTTGTGTGCCTGCAGCAGGCGGCGGATCAGGCGGCTGTCCTGGGGGTTGTCGTCGATGACGACCACCGTCGTCACCTGCTCGTCGAGTCGTTCCAGGGCTGCGCCCAGCCCTTCTTCGAGCTGGGTATGATTGGCGGCAGCCGTGTCTTCGCCAAACTGCAGGTCGAGCACGTACTGCTCTTCGAGAATGTGCTTTTCTGCCGGGAAGGTGTGGCCGGAGCAGTTCACCACGACCGTTTCATCTTTGCCGATTACGCCGTCGGCGATCAGTTTCTCCAGCCCGGCGAAGGCCACCGAAGCCGCAGGCTCCATGCTCAGGCCCTCGACACGCGCCATCCGGCGCATGGCGCGGAACGCTTCGCCATCGGAGACGGCGACCATCGTGCCGCCGGTTTCGAGGCAGGCTTCGCGCAGCAAAGGATAGGATCGACCCGGATCGCCGGTCGCCAGTACGGTGATCCGCGTGTGCGGCACGACCGGATCGGCCTCGTCCATGTTAAAGCGCCAGGCTGTCACCATCGGCGAACAGCCCTCGCTCTGAACAATGGCCAGGCGGGGCATTTTGTCGATCAGCCCCATCTCTTTGAGTTCACGGAAGCCCTTCCAGATGCCGAGCGGGCCAATGCCGCCGCTCACAGCCTGCACATACCAATCGGGGACGCGCCATTTGCCGCCATCATCGGGGGGAGCCAGCCGGGCAAGCTGCTCGGCGATCTCATAGGCCACGGTCTTGAAGGCTTCGCGGCCCGGCAGTGTATTGGCCCCGCCATCCAGATAGAGGTTGCGACGGGCGGCAAAATCAACCGCGACCTTCTTCGCCTGGTCATACGTGCCGGTGATCTTGACGACTTCTGCACCGTAGAGCGCCAGCTCGCGCAGTTTTTCGGAAGGAACGGTGCTGGTGAGGAAAATCCACAGGCGGATGCCCGCGCGTGCGCAGAAAGCCGCATATGCTGCCGCCTTGTTGCCGGTCGAGGCCAGCACACACTCTTTGATGCCGTGCTGATGGAGGTAGGTGATCGTCACCGCGCCCTGCCGGTCCTTGAAGGAACTGGTCGGCGATTGGCGCTCATCTTTGATGAAGATATGATCGTGCTCTAGCTCACGCCCCAGGTTAGCCGCGCGCGTCATGGGGGTCCAGCCTTCGCCCATCGTGATGATGCCATCTTCGCGCACGATGGGCAGCAGTTCGATATAGCGCCAGAGCGAAACGTCGCGGTCATTCAAGCCCGCGCGCCAGGTGGCCGCCGCCGCGCTGTAATCGTAGCGGGCATCGAGCCAGAGCGATCCGCAGGCCGGACATTTTTCGGGAAGGGGGTCGATGCGGTCCGTTTGGTGTCCACAGTCCATGCACACAACGGCCTGTAACAACGAAGGCATAGGGCAGTTTTTCCTTATCCCATGTGCAGCGCCGTGTACATATACGCGGCGGATGGCCAGGGGTCTACACAGCGAGGGCCTGACACGCCCGATGGCAGCAGGACCATACAGAGTTTATCTTCGCTGTCTTAACCATTCATCCGCAATTATATCTCAATTGTTAGTAATTGCACAACCCGAAATTTTGGAAAATGTCTTCTCATCATACAAAAAAAGGGGCGTATGGTCCATCTCATACGCCCTCGTATTATTGGGGAACACGACGTTACGCGGTGGTGCTGGATTCCTCTTCGCGCGAAAGAGGCATGTCCTCGGCAATGGGCAGCGTGAAGTGGAAAGTGGAGCCTGTCCCATACACGCTTTCGACCCAGATCATCCCCCCGTGCATTTCTACCAGTTCTTTGGTGATGGCCAGGCCGAGGCCCGTACCGCCTGCGCGCCGTGTGTGCGATTGATCGACTTGGCGGAAGCGGTCGAAGATCACGCGCACCTGGTCGGGCGTCATGCCGATGCCCGAGTCGGCAATCGAGACCATGACCATGCTCGGCTCGCGTTGATACACCTCCGCCGTGATGACGATGTCGCCCTCTTCGGTGAACTTGACCGCGTTCGACAGCAGGTTGTTGATCACCTGGCGCACGCGCAGTTGATCACCGCGGACAAAGGGCAGGTTGTCGGGGATATCTACCAGCAGGCGCACCGGTTTGTCTTTGACCAGCACGCGGTTGCTGTTGACCATATCTTCGATGACGGGCTTGATATCGAACCCTTCGCGCACCAGGTCCATCTGGCCCGCTTCGATCTTGGCCAGGTCGAGCACGTCGTTGATCAGGCTGAGCAGGTGCTTGCCGCTGCCGTGAATGGCCCCGATGTCTTCCTGCATGTCTTCGTTCAGCTCGCCGTCAATGCCATCGAGCAGCACTTCGGCATAGCCGATGATCGAGTTGAGCGGGGTACGCAGTTCGTGGCTCATCGAGGCCAGGAACTCGGTCTTGAGGCGGTCCACTTCGCGCAGGGTATCGGCGACCTGCACCTGTTCGGCGTAAAGGCGGGCGTTCTGCACGGCGACCGCGACCTGCGAGGCCAGCGTGGACTGCACCTGGACCGCCTGATCGTCGAAGTGATCGAGGCGGTCGGACTGCAGGTCCAGCACGCCAACCACCTGGTCGCCCACGATCATCGGCACGGCCATTTCCGAGCGCGTTTGCGGCAGCATGGGGTTGGGCAGGAATTCGGGCGAGAGTGTCACGTTGTTCACGATCACGGGCCGACGCTCGCGAGCCGCCTGGGCGACCAGGCTGGCCTCGCGCGAGACAGGGATGCGGTGACCGGCGGCCACCATTTTGTCGCCGACCTCGCCTGCACCTGCTGCCAGCACCATATAATCGCCGTCCTGGTCGAGCAGGTAAATGTGCGCATGGTAGAGACCGAACCGTTCTTTGGCCAGGTTGACCACGTTCTTGAGCAGTTGGTCCATATCAAGCGCCGAGGCCGCTTCCGTACCCACTTCGGCCACGGTCTGCATTTCCGCCGCGCGGCGGTGAATCTGCTGCTCGACCAGGTGCTGGTTGAAGCCGACCGCGATCTGGTCGCACAAGCCGCGCGCCAGGGTGATTTCATCCGGCGAGAAGCGGCGGTAGCGTGCGGTGTAGTTGAGGAACAGGACGCCGGTATAGTCCTGCTCATAGACCACCGGCATCACCAGGACCGATTTCACATTGGTCAGCGTAAAAACTTCGTCGGGGAATTCGGGATAGGTAGCCGTGTCTTCAATGACGACGACATCCTGCCTTTGGACGGCTTCCAGGCCGTGCGGATAGGCGTTCGCCGGTTCGATCAGGCTGCGGGCAATCTCGGTCGTCATACCGTCGCCTGCACCCACCATGCCGCGCCATCCGTGGAGCTGGTGATAGAAGCGCGAGACCACCACGCTGTCGGCCCCGAAGGACTGGGCAACCACCCGTGCGATGGCGTCGAGCATGGCGGTCGGATCGTTGATGGTACGGATGCGGTCGGCGACGCGGTTGAGAGTCTGCAGGTCGCGCACGCGCGCCTGTGTCTGGGCGAGCAGGGTCTGGTTTTGCAGGCGCGAGGCGACCAGCGAAGCGATCTGTTGCATCAGGCTGGCGTCGGTTTCATCGAACCCGGCCACGTCAGCTTTCGAGACGGTGAGTGTGCCCAGGATCTGGTCCCCAGCATACAGCGGCGCGCCCAGGCTGCTGCGAAGGCCCTGCGAGGCCAACCACTGCGAACCAACGTCCTGGCGGCGGCTCAGATCGTCGAGGATCATCACCTGCTGCCTGTCGAGGATTTCGTTCACCCACGATCCGGCCAGTGGCAGGCGCATCCCGCTCGATTCGCCTTCCATGTTGTACAGCTCGTAGGTATCACGTTCGGGTGTGACCAGGGCCAGACCGGCCAGTTGTGCATCAAAAATGGTGCTGGCGTGCGTGGTGGCGATGCGGAACAGTTCGTCGGTGGTCTGCGCCGTGCTCAGCGCTGCCGCCATCTCATTCAGCAGGGCGAGACGGCGCGCCTGCTCCTCTGTCTGGCGCAGCAGGCGCTCGCGGGCTTCAGCGGCCTGGTACTGCTCGGTCATATCGCGCGAGACGCCCAGCACACCGATCACGCGGCCTGTTTCGTCACGCAGCGGCAGCTTGGTGGTGTCGTAGATGTGAATAGTCCCATCGTTGTGTTGTACGACATCGCGCGGGTTCTGAATAGACTCGCCACCTTCGATCACGCGGCGGTCATCAGCGCGGAAGCCCACGATGCCTTTTTCGGGATCGCCTTCGATGAACTCGACAGGCGTGCCCAGCTCGTAGTCATCTTTGCCGATCATCTCTTCCGGTGCCAGGCCGCCGTAGAACTGCGCGAAGGACTTGTTCACCAGCAGATAGCGGTAGTGCGTGTCCTTGGTGAAGATCCAGTCGGGTGAAGTGTTGATGATCAGGTTGAGCAGCGCCTCACGTTCGAAGCGTTCACGCTCGGCCAGTTTACGCGCGGAGATGTCGGCGGTGATGGAAGCGAGCATCTCCGGCTGACCGCTCCGGTCGTAGATCGTGATCAGGGTCATATCGGTAGGGATGACGGTGCCATCGTGACGCAGCAGACTACCTTCACCCTGCCACACACCCCGCTCGATGGCAACAGGGATGATCTCGTTGTTCAGGCGCTCAAGTTCTTCCGGCGGCACAACATCAGTCAACGCCATGCTGAGCACATCGTCGATGGTTTCGACATCCAGAATCTTGATGGCGGCGCGGTTGCTGTAGATTGTGCGCCCGTCGAAAGTGGTTAGCAGCACCATGAAGGGCGCGTTCTCGATCACGGCCAGGCGCTGCTGGCTTTCGGTGAACAGGCGGGCGTTCTGCACGGCGATGGCGACCTGGGCGGCCAGCGTTGAGAGGATCTGCTGGTCGCGGTCGGTGAAGCGGTTGACTTCGCGGCCCTGCACATCCAGCACGCCGATCACGCGGTCACCGATGAGCATGGG
>DAOUFU010000128.1:0-4666 GCA_034429275.1 Anaerolineae bacterium
GCCGTGGCGAAGAATTCCGCTACGATCGCACCACCCCGGCAGACCAGGCACACCTCACCTGGCTGGCAAACGCCATCGATTCCGCCAGGGAATTGGGGGTGCCCTGGGTGGTGGTGGGAGTTCACAAAAACTGCCTGACCATGGGTGAAAAAAGCTGCGAGATCGGGCCGGAAGTGCTCAACCTGCTGGTTGAGAAACGGGTCGATCTGATCCTCCAGGGACACGATCACACCTATCAACGCAGCAAGCAGCTTGCGCTGGGGCCAGGATGCGCAGCGATCCCCGTCAATGCCTATGGCAGCGCGTGCGTCGCCGACGACGGCGCAGACGGCACCTTCGCCAAAGGGGCGGGCACAGTGATCATCATCTCCGGCCATTTTGGCGGCAGGCCGCTGTATGACATTTCGCCCGATGACCCGGAAGCCGGCTATTTTGCCAAGGCGATGGGTCAGAACGGGTGGATCGATCTGGTGCAGGGCGGCGGAATGCGCCGGGATGTGACACACGGGTTTGTGGAATTCGAGGTCAGCGATACCCGGATGGTGGTGAACCACGTCTCGACCAACTCTCCCACGACCTTCGCCGATTCGTTCGTCATCGGTGCTGCGGAGCCGCCGACCGGGATGACCACCGTGACACCTGCACGCACTCCCACCCCCACGACCGCCCCCGACCAGACCGCTGTGCCGTCGGAATCCTATGCGACGGTGAGCCTTGCGCCGGCGGCTGATGCGTATGTCAGCGAGGACAAGCCGGATGCCATCTACGGGCGCAACAAGGCCCTGCGCACCGATGCTTCCCCCGACATGCGCAGCTATCTGCGCTTCGACATGCAGCAGGTTAATGGAACGGTGCTGCGCGCGAGGCTGAGGGTTTACGCCAACACGGCATCGAGCGCGGGCTATGAGGTGCGCACGGTGAGCGCGGGCGGCTGGGAAGAATCCGCGCTGACCTATGCGAACGCTCCCGACGTGGGCAGCGCGGTCGCGCTCTCTGGCCCGTTTGCTGCCGAGGTATGGACCGAGATCGATGTCACTGCGCTGGCTGCAGCCGCAGCCGGAGACGGCAGCCCGCTCGAACTGGTCCTGACGACCACCGGAAACACTGCCGCCAGCTACTCCAGCCGCGAGGGAGCCAATCCGCCGGAACTGGTTGTCGATTTTGTCCCTGCCCTGACGACCGCCACGCCGCCGCCGACTAATACCCAGGCCGCGACCGAAACCCTGGAAACGCGCGTTCTGCTTCCCGCAGCCGATGCGTATGTGCATTCGGACAGCGCTGACGCGAACGATGGGGCCAGTGCGTCTCTGCGCATGGATGCCTCGCCAGAGGTGCGCAGCTACCTGCGCTTCGATCCCGCAGGGCTGAATACTCCGGTCGTGCGCGCCACCCTGCGGCTGTATGCTCTCAGTGCCTCAAATGCCGGGATTAGGGTCCACCTGGCCGCCGATCACGAATGGGGCGAGGGGGACCTGACCTTCGCCAGTGCGCCTGCCTTTGGGGAAGAGAGCCGTTCATCCGGGGCGATCATCGCCGAGGCATGGACGGAGATCGATGTCACGGCCTGGGTGATGGGGGATAGTCCGCTCAGCTTTGCTTTGACTGCTGCGGGCAGCACGGCGGTTAAGTTTTCAAGCCGGAATGGCACGCATCCGCCTGAGCTGATCATCGAGTTCAGCCCACCGGGTACAGAGTCAATGACATCGGCGACCCCGTCGGCATCGGCGACACCGGCAGCATCCCCCACTTCTCGTCCCACGGGCGCGACGCCCATGCCTTCTGCTACGCCGCGTCCGAATTAGCCTGGACCGGTCCTCGTTCCACTCTGGAGCACAGGGTGGATGCAGCCTCACGTTCGTCTCTCCCCCTGGCAACCTAAGTGGTCACCAGGGGGAGAGTTTTTTGTTCCCTCTGGGGATCAAGATGTCGGTGGATAAACCGCCGGGTGGACATCCGCCTTGTTTTGTAAGTAGAGATAAGCATCAATTTAACTCAATTTAATTAACCTATAATATAAATAGGAAAAAACGACTATATTGTTTTAATCTTTTTGGGGTACAATAGAAATCAAAGTGTATAAATTTTTAATTGATGTTGACGCTTTGTGAACAAGTTTTGCATCCAAAACATGCCGGTTATCGAACTTGTGGAGTCCGCTGATGCCCGAAAAATCGACGATCTCAACCATTCTCATTCGGCTATCTCTTGCGGTAATGTTCCTGAGCCTGGGATTGGCTTTTGCGGCTGCCCAGGTTGCTCATAGCGGGTGGTGGGTGCTCCCCGCGGCCCTGAGTGTCCTTTCTGCTGCCTTCCTGCTCAAGCAAATCAAAACCTTGCAGCGAGAACGCCAGGCTCGCCAGGCGCTGGTCCTGTCCTATGTGGACCAGCTACGCCTGGCCAGGACGCCCGACGAACGGCAGCCCATCATCGAAATCATGTCGGACCTGCAACTGCTCAAAGGCATTCGGCTTGATAGCTCGGACCTGGAAGACCTCGATCTCACCAACGCCGATCTCAGCCATGCCGATTTGAGCGGGGCAACCTTGAGCGGGACCAACCTGACCTGCGCCAACCTGTCCGGCGCGACTCTCAGTTATGCCACGCTCAGCTATACCACGCTGTGCGGGGCCAACCTGAGGAACGCCAATCTGCGCGGCGTTGACCTGCACGGGTCGGATTTGCGCCAGGCGGATTTCACCGGGGCGTTCATGCGTGGGGCAAACCTGGAAAATGCCGCGCTGAATGGCGCGCTGCTCACCAACGCGCAGCTTCACGGCGCAAATTTGCGCGATGCCGACCTGAGCGACGCCCGGCTCGATGGTGCCGTGCTCACCCGCGCGATCTTGCCCGAAGGTGGAATCCCGCAGCCGGCGCGGTCGGTCGAAGACTCGGAGTTTGCGCGGCATCCCTGAGCCTGCAGCTCGCCATGAACGGGTCGGGGTTTCGGTCCATCTTCCATTGTGAACAGCCATGAACAGGCGCTCCGGGCGTTCTACCTGGAGCGCCTTTTTTGCCCCCACCCACGATGCCCTGCACAAAAAGATGCCGGTTACCCCAGCCGGCCATTTTACCGGCAAGCTCGCCCGAATTTGGAGAATCCTGCCGGGTGATCCACAATGGGCGCAGCGCCTCATTCACCAAGCGAGCAAATCTCATGGCAGACGATCCCAAAGCCGCCGAAAAGGCAGCTAACGACGAAACCCCAAAGAAACCCGAAATCCCCGAAACGCCGCCGGTGGAGACACAACACCAGATTGCTGTGAACGGCCAGGCCCTCGCCTATACGGCCACGACGGGCGTGATTCCGCTGAAAGACGAGGAAAAAGATACGGTCACGGCCCGCATCTTTTTCACGGCGTACACCCTCGACGGTGTTGACGATCTCTCCGCGCGCCCGCTGGTGTTCGTGTTCAACGGCGGGCCGGGATCGTCATCCGTCTGGCTGCACCTGGGAGCTATCGGTCCCAGGCGAGTCGTCATGCAGCCCGAAGGCTGGATGCCAGCGCCGCCTTTCCGCCTGGAGGACAATACCCATTCGTGGCTCGACCTGGCCGACCTGGTATTCATCGACCCGGTGGGGACTGGTTACAGCCGGGCCAGCGATCCGGAGAAGAAAAAAGAGTTCTGGAGCCTGGAAAGCGATCTGAAATCGGTGGGCGAGTTCATCCGGCTGTACCTGACGCGCTACAAACGCTGGGGGTCCCCGCTGTTCCTGGCGGGCGAGAGCTATGGCACGACGCGCGCCGCCGGGCTGGCCGGTCACCTGTTCGGCCAGGGAATCGCCTTCAACGGCCTGGTGCTGATCTCAACCGTCCTGAACTTCCAAACCATCGAATTTGAAGAGGGTAACGATCTGCCCTACGTGTTGTTCCTGCCGACCTATGCGGCCACCGCCTGGTATCACGGCAAACTCTCGCCCGCGCTGCAAGAGCGCAGCCTGCGCGACGTATTCGAGGAAGTCCAGGCGTGGGCGGAAACCGAGTACACGGTGGCGCTGACGAAAGGTGACCGGCTGTCGGGGCGTGAGCGCGAGGCGATCATTGCCCGGCTGGCCGCTTATACCGGCCTCTCGCCCCGCTTCATCGAAGACAGCAACTTGCGCGTGCGCGACCGGCATTTTTTCAAGGAACTGCTGCGCGACCAGAAACGCACCGTCGGGCGGCTGGACTCGCGCTTCAAGGGCATCGACAAACTGGCCGTCACCGAGCATGTTGACTTCGATCCCTCGATGTCGGCCATCCTGCCGCCCTATACCGCCATGTTCAACCAGTATGTGCGCGCGGAACTGGGTTACGAAACCGACAGCCGGTACGAAATCCTAAGTCGCGATGTCGGCAAGAACTGGGAATGGGATCGCGGAAAGTACCCGGATACCAGCGAGCCGCTGCGGAGTGCCGTCTCTCAGAATCCCTACATGCAGGTGCTCATCGCCATGGGCCACTACGATCTGGCCACACCCCCGGCGGCCACGCTGTACACATTGAGCCACATGGACCTCGATCCCACGCTGCGCGGCAATTTCCGGGTGACCACCTACGAAGCCGGGCATATGCTGTATCTCGACATTACCTCACTGGCCAGGCTCAAGCAGGATGTCGCGCAGTTTGTCCGGGCAGCAGTGAGCGGTTCTGCGACACACGAGTAAATTCTGCGGAAGGGTTGGAGT
>DAOUFU010000129.1:0-3683 GCA_034429275.1 Anaerolineae bacterium
GCTTCGCTGACGGGGATGCTCCCGTTTATCATTGCGGGGCTGATCGTTGGGCTGGCTTTCCTGGCGCTGTTTGGCACGGCGCTGGGGTTCCTGGCTGTGACAGCCGTGATGCTGCTCATCTACGCGGTGATCGAGCGCAAAGCGCCCGAAGGCAAAAAGGCATCGCACCTCATCGAGGACATTGGTATCTAGACACTGGAAGGTTTTGCTCTGTGAGTGACTGAGCCGGGCTGTTCGCCCGGCTTTTTTGTCCCTGGTTGCGCTATAATGTCCGTATGACCACTTCAGACTTCTCCCAACAGCTCAGAAATCTCCCTGCCATCGACGCGCTGCTGCGCGCTGCCCCAGACCTGCCTGTTCGGTATGGACATGAGCAGGCCACGGCAGCGCTGCGCGAATCGGTGGATGCTGCGCGGCGGGCGATCTTGCGCGGCGCGGCGGCGCCAACGCCGGGTGAGCTGATCGCACAGGCGGCGGCCTACCTCGCGCGCGAGTCTTTGCCTACGCTGCGATCAGTGATCAACGCCACTGGGGTGATCATCCACACCAACCTGGGCCGCGCGCCGCTTTCCGAGGCGGCATTGGCGGCAGTACGCGGAATTGCCGGAGGATACAGCACGCTTGAATATGACCTGGAGCGCGGCCAGCGCGGGCAGCGCGACCGGCATATCGAGCGGCTTTTGAGCCAGGTGACCGGGGCTGAGGCCGGCATGGTGGTGAACAACAACGCGGCAGGTGTGCTGCTGGCGTTGATGGCGCTCGCACAAGGCCGTGAGGCCATTATCAGCCGGGGGCAACTGGTCGAGATCGGTGGTGCATTCCGCGTACCCGATGTGATGGCTCAGAGTGGCGCGCATATGGTCGAGGTGGGCACAACCAACCGCACCCGGATCGACGATTACGAGCGCGCCATCAGCGATCAGACAGTGGTGATTGTGCGGGCGCACGCCTCCAATTTTAAGGTTATCGGGTTCACTGAAGAAGCTCCCCTGGGCGAGATAGCATCGCTGGCCCATGCGCGCGGTTTGCTGCTGCTGGACGATCTGGGCAGCGGCTCACTGGTCGATACTGCGCAGTTCGGCCTGGCGCATGAGCCGATGGTGCAGGACAGCCTGGCCGCAGGGGCCGATCTGGTGATGTTCAGCGGCGACAAACTGCTGGGCGGTCCACAGGCCGGGTTGATTGTGGGGCGCGCGGATGTGATTAGCAAGCTCAAGAGGCATCCGTTGGCGCGTGCCATTCGCGCGGACAAGCTGTGCTTGAGCGCATTATATGCCACGCTGGATCATTACCGGCGCGGCGAGGCGTTGGATCAAATCCCCGTCTGGCGAATGATTGCCACGCCGCTGGATGCGCTGCGCACCCGTGCTGATGCCTGGGCGGCTGTGGTGCGCGGAGAAGTCATCGCGGGAGAGTCAACGGTGGGTGGTGGCAGCCTGCCGGGCGAGACACTGCCGACGTGGTTGTTTTCGCCGGAGGTGACCCAGCCCAACTCTGCCGCTGCACGATTGCGCCAGGGAACGCCCCCTATCATCGCGCGGGTGGCCGATGATAGGCTACTGCTGGATCCGCGCACTGTGCCACCGGAAGATGATGATGTTGTGATCCGCGCGTTGATGGAGTTGTGAAGCCCATGCATGTGATTGGAACTGCCGGCCATGTCGATCATGGAAAATCCACGCTGACCAGGGCGCTCACCGGGATTAATCCGGACCGGTTGGCCGAAGAGCAGCGCCGCGAGATGACCATTGATCTCGGGTTTGCATGGCTGACTCTGCCCAACGGTGAGTCGGTGGGCATTGTGGATGTGCCCGGCCACCGCGACTTTATCGAGAACATGCTGGCCGGGGTAGGTGGCATCGATGCGGTCATGCTGGTGATTGCTGCGGATGAGGGAATCATGCCGCAGACCCGCGAGCACCTGGCGATTCTCGACCTGTTGGCTGTGCCTGCCGGCCTGATCGCCCTGACCAAAACCGACCTGGTGACCGATAGTGACTGGTTAGACCTGGTGCAACTAGACATTATCGAAGCGGTCCAGGGTACCGGGCTGGATAGTGCGCCGATCATTCCGGTGTCGGCCCATACCGGCAGCGGCTTGCCAGAACTGGTTGCTGCATTGCAGGATGTACTCACCCGGCATCCCGCCCGGCCCGATATTGGCAATCCGCGGCTGTCGATTGACCGGGTATTCACCATGAGCGGGTTCGGCGTGGTCGTGACCGGCACGCTGCGCGATGGATCGTTGACGGTGGGGCAGGAAGTTGAGCTGCAACCTGCTAACCAGCGAGCGCGGATTCGGGGCCTGCAATCGCACGAACAGACACTTGAAACAGTTGGTCCAGGACGTCGGGTGGCGGTCAATCTGCGCGGGGTGGAACGGGACCAGATCGCCCGTGGGCACATGCTCGGCCTGCCGGGAGCGTGGCATCCCACGATGCTGGTGGATGCCTGGCTGCGGTATCTGCCAGGCACGCATCTGCCTTTGGAGCATAACGCAGAGATCAAGTTATTTGTGGGAGCTGCAGAGGTGGTGGGGACTGCACGTGTGCTCGACCGCGAGCGTGTGCTGCCAGGCGAAACTGCCTGGGTTCAGTTCCGCCTGAATCAACCGCTGGTTGCCACGGCAGGCGATCGTTTCATTATCCGCCGCCCATCGCCGCCAGAAACGCTGGGTGGGGGAATCATTCTGCACACGGCCCCTGGGCGGCGCTGGAAGCGCTTCCGCCCGGAAGTAAGCGCACGATTCGAAGCCTTGCTCTCCGGCGACCCGGTGAATGTGGCGCTGATCGAGCTGGCCGGGGAGCGTGGGCCGGTGCATGTGAACGCCCTGTCGTTGGGCGAGCGCACGCTGGCGGATGTGCTGGCGAGCGGGCAGGTGCGGCGATTGACGGATGGCTGGGTGATTCACCAGGCAAGCTGGGCGCTCATGGTTGAACGTGCCCGTCGGGCGCTGGCGGAGTTTCACCGGGCCGAGCCTTTGCGGACCGGAGCACCGCCAGAAGTGCTGCGGAATCGGCTCCGGCTGGATGGCGATGCATTTGGTGCCGCGTTGGGCGCAATGGCCGAAGAAGGGCTGATCGTGATTGAACCCAACAATACGCTGCGTTTACCTGAGCACGCGGTCAGGCATTCAGCGGCGCAGCAGGCCGCGCTCGACCGGCTGTGGCAGGAATTTGGGCGTGCGCCATATCAGCCGCCGACATTTGCGCAAGCGTGTGAACTGGTCGGTGATGACCTGGTGCGCAGCCTGATCGAGCGCGGCAGCCTGGTGCGGATCAGCGAGGATGTCATTCTGACTCCTGAAGTTCTGCGCGAATGGATAGCATTTGCACAAAACACCCTGGCGCGCGGCGAATCGCTGACGGTCGCGGCGCTGCGCGATCATTTTGGGACGACGCGGCGCTATGCGCTGGACTACCTGGAACGGCTCGATGCGATGGGCATCACCCGCCGGGTGGGGGATGACCGGGTTCTGGCGTCGGGCAAATGGGAGCGGCTGCTGCCGCCTAGTCAGGGCAAACGCATCAAACCTGAGTAAGTAGTTCGAATAGGAAGCCAGTGTCGAGCGCAGCCTTGAAGCGTTTGCGTTTCAGGCTGAGCTTGGCCGGATGGCGTCGGAGCAGGTTTAGTACCATTCTGCGCAGAATGGCAAAATTCTCGGCCCCATCACCGACCCGTAA
>DAOUFU010000130.1:0-6476 GCA_034429275.1 Anaerolineae bacterium
GCGGCAGCGACCGCCCTCCAACTGGTGCCCGCCCTGGCGACCGCCCCGGCGACCGCTCCGCTGACCGCGGCCGCGACGCCGACAAAGACAAGGGCGGATCGCGCCTGCCGGCCCTCTTCGGGCGTGGCAAAGACGACAAGCCCGCCCAGGACCGGCCCGCCCGGCCCACCGGCAGCTATGGTCAGCCCGGCCAGGCTGGTCGGCCTGGCAGCGCGAGCAGCCCGGCCAAAGGCAAGCCCGAACAGGACAAGGGCGGCGGGGGCCTGGGCGGACTCTTCCGGCGCGGTGGTGAGGACAAGGACAAATCCAAGAGCAAGGGCAAAGATGCCGACCGCGGCCCCTCCGGCCCCTTCGTCGGCAGCACTGCCAGCCGCCCCGATCCCTCGCGGCCCGGCTATCAACGGCCCGGCACGCCCGGCGCATCCCCCACCGCAGACAGCACCAACCGCCCCGCCGATCGCTATGGCGCAGGCGGCACCTACGGGCGTCCCGGCGGCACCTCGCCCTATGGCACCAGTCCCACCCGCTATGGGGCTTCTGGCGCGGGCGACGAGGATGACGAAAACGAAGACGCCGCGGATCGTCCCAGCCGCACCACCGATCGCTATGGCGCAGGCGGTACCTACGGGCGTCCCGGCGGCACCTCGCCCTATGGCACCAGTCCCAGCCGCTATGGGACCTCCGCCGCGGGCGACGAGGACGACGAAGACGCCGGGGATCGCGCCAGTCGCACCACCGATCGCTACGGCGCGGGCAGCACCTACAACCGTCCCGCTGGCGGCATGACGACCACCGGCGGCGGCACACCGCGCGCCTATGGGGAGTCGTCTACGTATGGCACGCCGCGCCCCGCCTCGAAGGGCACGCCCGGCGGCCCCTTCGGCGTGCGCGATTCAAGCCCCAAGCCCGACGCGGCTCCCCAGGGCGAAGAGAAGCGGAAATCGCGCCTGGGTGGGCTGCTGCCGGGTCGCAAGAGCCAGGGGGCCGAACAGGACAAGGATAAAGACAAGGACAAAGATAAAAGCGCCCAGGCTAGCAGCATCGCCCGCCCGATGGGCGGCGCGGCCAACCGGCCTGGCAGCCGCCCGGCAGGTGGAACACCGCCCGGCGGCATCAGCGGCACCCCGGCGCGTTCCGGGCGCGATGTCGCACCCACCGCGCAGCCGGATCGGCGCGGCGGAGTCAGCACGCCGCAGGAAAGCCGGGCGGGGGCGCGCACCGAAGCCAAACCCGCCGGAAAACCGTCAGAGGCCGACCGTCAGCGCTCGAAGGGTGTCACGCCTCCCGCCAAGGCCGGAGCCGCTCCCGCAGCCACCGGCAAAGCCGCGCGCCCTGTCGCCAAGCCCCTGGCAGGGACCAGGGCTAAGGGCGCGCTCACCATGCACCAGGGACTCGATTTCAACCGCAAGCTCGACCTGGTAGGTGTGGCGTTCGTGATATTCTCCGTGATCGGGTTCTTCGCCGTCGCGCCTTCGATGACCATGGGCCTGCTGCCCTCGTCGCAGGGCGGCGTCACCGGCTCGCTGAATACCCTGCTCTCGCAGTTGTTCGGCTGGGGCAAGATTATGATCCCGCTGGGCGCGGGAGGTATCGGCATCTGGCTGATGGTCCGCACCTTCGATGAAGGCAGCCTCGAGCTGGACTATATGCGGATCATCGGCGTCCTGCTGTTGTTTGCCTGCGTGCTCACCTGGCTCCAGTTCGGCCAGTTGGTGGATGATGTCGCGCCCAGCATCGAGGCGTTCCGCCCGATCTCGTATTCACTGGCCGTGGACAGCGGCGAAGGCGGGGGATGGTTCGGCCACCAGTTTTACCTGTTCCTGCTGACCCAGTTGGGCGATTATGGAGCGGTCGGCGTGCTGGTCCCCTGGCTGATTGTGGCCCTGATGCTGACCTTCAACCTCTCGCTGGTCGAGCTGGTGGGCTATTTCACGGCCATCTTTGGCTTCATCAAGTTCACCAGCCGCGAAGAGCGCATCAAGCGCCGCCGCGCCCGGCTCGCCATGAAGAGCGGCACCGTCCCGGTCGGGCGTCCGGGTGAAGCGCCGCAAGTCGGCGCGCCACAGGTTGGTGCGCCACAAGTGGGCGCCCCCATCATGCACAGCGCGGCCTCCCCGATTCCTGCGCTTCCGGCTGCCGCCGCTCCAGCGGCGACACCACCCGCAGCGGCCCCACAGCTTGCCGCGCCCGGCATCGAAACAACACCGGCTGACACCACCGGAACCGGTACATCGCTGCCGCGCCGGGGTGATCGCTCGCTCGCCGAACCGCTGACCAGCGCCAGCACCGAGCCGGTCCCGCCCGATCCAACTCGCCCGCCGGTGCGTCCTGGCATCGTCGCGCCAGCCGCCGACTCCCTGACGACGAGCGCGGCAGCCGCCGAGACCGGCTCACTGGCAGGCAAAACCGCCGCACCCGTCGCGGCTGCGTCCACCGAAGAGGAACGCCAGAAATCCCGCCGTCGCCTGCCTCACCTGCCACGTCGCGCCCCGGCGGAGCCGCAGACTGCTGCCAAATCCGGCGATTCGGGGACCCCAGAGGATGCGGAAGGCGGCAAGCGACGGTGGCCCTTTGGGCGCAAAGCCGCCGAATCGCCTGCCGAGACTCCGGCCAGTACGCAGCCTGAGTCACCGGGCACAAGCAGGCCCACCGGCTCGACCGCGCTGCCCCTGGCGGCAGGCGCGGCTGCCGCGGCTGCCCCCTCTGCCGCCCAGGCATCCGCAGCAAACGAGGGAAAGCGCGGCGGATTAGGCCGCCTGTTTGGGCGCGGGACGACCGCCCCCGCCGGGCCGGACAAACTCGCCGCCGCGGAAAGCAAAACTCCCGCCCCGGCGGAGAGCGCCCGCCGCGACCGGCTGGCCTCGCCCTTTGATGATTCCGGCCCTGCGCGCATCGGCGAATCGGCTGCCGATACCCCGAATGCGCCCGCTTCCGGCAGGCGGTGGTCGCCGTTTGGCGGACCGCGCACCGCCGATTCCGGCGCGCCGGACCGCGAGCCGATCGAGCGGCGCGACACGCCGGGCGATAGCGACCGTGACAGCGACCGTGAGGCCGCTTCCATTCCGAAACCATCCGCCGACCGCGCGCGTGACCGCGCGGTTGACCGCGCCCCCGAACGTGCGTCTGAGCGCGATCGCTTCACCCCGCGCGAGCGCACGCCAGACCGTGAGCCATCGCAAGGTGAGCGGCGCGGCCCCGGCGAGTTGATTGCCGGTGCTGTCGCGGGCGCGGCCCTGCACGCGCTGACCGATGACGAAGACACTCCCGCCCCAGACCGGGCGAGTCGCCTCCCTTCACCAGCCGAGAGCGAGCGCCCCTTCGCCCGCCGTCCCGATGCACAAACCGGGTCGCCTGGCCTCGCTCGCAGCGCGCCGCTACGCTCTCCCTTCAGTGCACCGTCGCCAGCAGGTGATGCGCAGCCCGATGACCATGAGGACGACGCGCCCGCCGACGAAGTCGATCTGCCGGGCGGCTGGCAGGAGTCCAGCGCGCCCAACTTCGCCGAGCGTGCGCGCCGCCGGGCGCTCGGCCTGGGCACCGAGAACCGGATCGCCCTCGACCGGGTGGACGATGAGCGCGGCCTGGACAAAGACGACCTGGACAAAGACGACCTGGACGAAGACGACGATCTCGCAGCAGCCGACGATCACGACGACGAGGATGATGACGGCGGCGGCGGATTCGTGCGCCGCCCCTCTGCGCCGGGCCGCTCTCCGTGGAGCGCCCCACGCAGTGAGCCATCTTCCGCTCCGCTGCGCCCCGCCGTGCCCCGTGCCGCCGAATCGACCGGGCCGCGCGCCGCTGCGCCAATCCCCCATGAAGCATCGCCGACCGGGTCAGCCGCGCGCGGGGAATCCACTGAACCGCGTCCTGCCGGGACTGCCGCCGCGCTGCCGGGCCGCTCACTGCCTGGGCAGACTCCGCCAGCGCGCACCCTGCCCGGCACCGGCAACCTGACCGCACCCGGTCGCCCTGCCGCGGATGCTGCGAAGCCATCGGGCGAACCCGCGCCCGCCGCGCCGTCTCCCGCGCGCGCCGATGAGCCGAATCCGCTCGCTGCGCGCTCCGCGCCGGGCGATTCGACATCTCCGGCCCCGGTGCCGGGCGCAGGCGCACCGCCGCGCCCCGCCACCCCGATCGCCCGCGCAGCGGATGCTCCGGGCCACCCAGGTGCTGAGACTCCGGCGGATGAGCGCAAACTGGAGGCCGACACCCCACCTCAGGGCGAGACTCCGGCAGGCGAGGAACCGCCAGTCACCACCGATCGCCCCGCGCGCCCGGTCGGTATCGCCGCGGCACTGCCGGGACGTGTTCTGCCGGGGCGAACCCTGCCTGGGCGCACACCGCCCGACGCAGCCAGCCCCACCGCGCCGACTCCCGGCCCTGCGGCTTCTACCACACCCGCCCCCGGCGCGCCGGGCCAGAGCACGCAGCTTCCGGCCCGGCCAGCCAGCCCGATCCCATCTGCCGGAGCGATGACTCCCGGCACGCCGCCTCCCGGCGGGACGAGTACCGGAGCGCCTGCCACCCACACGCCGGGCACGAATGCACCGGCTGCCTATTCGCCAAACCCGCCCGCACCCCATGGCAACCCCATCGTGCGGCATCACACGGCGGCTGTTCCGGCGGGCGAAGAGACGACCAAAGCCGCCCCGGCCACTGGCAGCACATCCGGGCTGACCCCCACGCGCCGCACGCCGGTTCCGCGCGTGGCCGAGGATGAGCCGGACGACGACGAGCCACTGACCTCGCGTGCCCCGGCGGCCAGGACGCGCAACGGCTGGGAACTGCCCGACTACCGCCGCCTGCTGCGCCCCGGCGACGAACAGCGCGTTAACGACGAAGTCCTGCTCGAAAAAGCGCGCGTCATCGAAGACACGCTGAACAGCTTTGGCGCGCCGGGCAAGGTAGTCGAAGTCAACCCCGGCCCGGTGATCACCCAGTTCGGGGTCGAGCCGGATTACCTGGTGCAGCGTTCCGGCAAAAAGACGCGCGTCAAGGTGAACCAGATTGCCCGCCTCGATGCCGATCTCGCGCTGGCGCTGGCGGCCAAGACCATCCGCATTGAAGCCCCGGTGCCCGGCAAAGGCTATGTGGGCATCGAGGTGCCCAACGATGAGGTCGCCAACGTCGGCCTGCGCGATGTCATGGACTCGCACGAGTTCCGCCGCATCGATTCCAAGCTGCGGATCGCGCTGGGGCTGGGTGTGGATGGCACGCCCGTCGCCGCCGACCTGACCGCCATGCCCCACCTGTTGATCGCGGGTACGACCGGCTCCGGTAAATCCGTCTGCGTGAATGCCATCATTTCGTGCCTGCTGTTGGCCAACAAGCCCGACGAAGTCCAGTTCATCATGGTGGACCCCAAGCGCGTCGAACTCACCGGCTACAACGGCGTGCCGCACCTGGTCGCGCCGGTGGTGGTGGACCTGGAGCGGATCGTCGGGGTGCTGCAGTGGGTCCAGCGCGAGATGGAAGAGCGCTACCGCAAGTTCGCCGCCAGCTCATCGCGCAATATCCTCGACTACAACACCAAGCTTGAACCCGGCATGCCCCGCATGCCCTACTACGTGGTGGTGGTCGATGAACTGGCCGATCTGATGATGCTCGCGCCGGACGAAACCGAGCGCCTGCTGGCCCGCCTGGCGCAAATGGCCCGCGCCACCGGCATCCACCTGATCATCAGCACGCAGCGCCCCAGCGTGGACGTGGTGACCGGCCTGATCAAGGCCAACTTCCCCGCCCGCATCGCCTTTGCGGTGGCGTCCTCGGTAGACTCGCGCGTGATCCTCGACCAGCCGGGCGCTGAAAAGCTGCTCGGTCGTGGCGATATGCTGTTCCAGTCGCCCGATGCCGCCGCGCCGCTCCGTATGCAGGGCGCGTATGTGTCCGACGAGGAGATCAACCGCATCACCAGCTATTGGAAATCGCAGGTGCTCCAAAAGGCCGATGCGACCGGCGCGCGTGACGTGCTGGCCTCGCCCAGCCGTGACATGACGCTGACCCGCGCGGCCCTGGACAATGACGAGATGACGACGCGCCGCAAACCTGCCGCCCCGGCGGGCCAGCGTGCCTTCTGGGACGAGGAAGAGATGGGCGCCGGAGCGACCGACGGCGAGAGCAAAGACGACGACGAACTTTATCAGGAAGCGGTCGATCTGGTGCAGCGGCTCGGCAAGGCGTCGATCTCCCTGCTCCAGCGGCGGCTGCGCATCGGCTACACCCGCTCGGCCAAGATGATCGACATGATGGAAGAAGACGGCATCATCGGCCCAGCGGAGAGCGGCAGCAAGCCGCGCGAAGTGCTCAAGCTCAAGCCGTCCGCCCGCGCCGAAGCCGGTGAGGACGAGTAACTCTGCGGCGCTCCAAGACGAAAATGCATAGCATCCCCTTTCCCGATCAATCAGCCGGAAAGGGGATGTCTTTGATGTAACAGAAGTACGAGTTCGCCCTCGCCAGATGTCCCGCACATTTGT
>DAOUFU010000131.1:0-6803 GCA_034429275.1 Anaerolineae bacterium
CTTTGACTACATCGAAGTCTGGTACAATCGTCGTCGTCGCCACTCCACTCTGGGCTATCTCAGTCCAGCGGATTTTGAGCAACTACATGCCTGTGACACAATCAGTGTCTGCTAAACCGAGATCAGTCCAACGCGCTATGCCACCGAAAAAGCGTAGCCGGTTTCACAATCCGAATCACGTCGCCCATCGCCTTGATCGTGTGTCCAGTCCTGGCTTTCAGCCGGGTTGCCAGCGCGATCAGCATCAGTTTCTCGCCTCGAGATAAGTGCGGCGCTCGACCTTGCTTGCTTTCGTAGATGGCCAGTTGGTGACGCAACAATAAGACTTCCAGGTCCTTGTCGCTTTCCGCCCTGAGCCCCAATTGGATGAGCTCAATCAGCGTTGAGACTACCTGCCACATGCAGAACCAAAACACCTCTTTTCCCCTTCCAGTGATAAATCAAGCGCTCCATTTTACCAGCTGGATCGGGCCGTTTCTTGCCTCGATTTTGGATTGCACGACTATTTTTAGAGTACGGCCGTTCCGAGATGCGATGATTGAGCGCCAAGACGGTTCTGGCCATACCGATGTGACCCCTGGTGGGATCTCTCATGGCCTCCGATTTAGTTGAATAATCGGAGGCGATGTGAGAGATGACACTCATGACGCGAGCAGCTACCCAACCCGACAGACAGCCGGAGAGTCGCTCGACTCTCCGGCTGTTTTCCCCGAACCCCTGTTGGAAGCTCGCTAGAATCCCGTCGTCTCCACCGTGATCCCAGGAACCTGCATGGCATCCGGCGCAAGCGCAGCCGCCGCATCGGCATCACCGTAAAACTCCGCCAGCAAGAACGCGGTCACAAAATGATCGAGTAGATCGTGTGCCCGATCCACATCCCACACCGGGTCGGCGCAGCAGAAGAAACACATCTCCCGCCAGGCAGCCGAACAGCCGGTGCTCGCCAGCAGGTGATCAGCCCCCTCAAACGTGACCAGCGTTTTGTCCGCGCTGCCGACGAAGCTCCAAACCAAATCGGCATTGTTAGCCGTTGGAGCCATCGTATCCGCGCCGGAGCGGAACAGCAGGGTCGGGACCGTCACATTGGCCAGCCCTGCGGCGTTCAGCAGGGGCTTGATGGGCCCCGGCATGATCGGCACGATCACATCCACACGCGGATCGCCCAGCGGGGGCCACAACGTGCCAGGCTTGCAGTGGACACCCGCCTGGTCTTCCCAGCCGGCAGCATGCTTGAGCCGGGCTTCAAAACCGACAGCATCCTCGCCGTACAGCTGGCAGAGCCACTGCATGGATTCGGAGGTGAATTCGCCGGACTGGCACCAGGTCTCAATGTCGCAAAAGTGGAGCCGCGCGCCCGCTGACATGATCGCGGTGTATCCGCCATACGAGTGCCCCATCACGGCCACACGTTCGGCATCGATGACGCCTGCGAGCCGCCCATCACCGGCAGTGGCAGTTTCGGCAAAATCAATCGCCTGCGTGATGTCGCGCGTCTGGACCACCAGGCTGTCCAGGAAGCCTTCCCAGTACTGGATCGCTTCTTCTTCAGATGCAATGGGCAGTTGGTCGGGCCACGCCGTGCCAGGGTGGTAAAACGCCATCACCACAAACCCGTGCGAGGCCAGGTGCTCGAACAGATACGTGGAAAGCTGCCAGACCCAACCGCCCCCGTGCGAGAAGACTGCCAGCGGGTACGATCCGTGCTCAACATCCGCCGCGGCGTCTTGAATAGCGCGGCCTGGCAGGTTGTTGATCTCTGGCGGGAAGAAGTCGCCCACACCAAAATCATACGTGGTCGCCTCCTCGACGCTCTCAGGATTGAGCGCGGGATACCAGATCATACCGTTGAGGGGGCGTTCAGCGTCTTCGGTCGAGAAGGCCATCGCGCCGACGGCATAAGGGCCGCGCACGGCGTAGGCCGGCGCATCGGGCCGGAACCCCGCACGTTCGACCGATTCGCCCTCTTGCGCGCGCACAGCGGGCAAGAGCGCCAAAATTGACACTACCAACAATCCAACCATCACGACTCGTCCTACACGTTGACCGGCCATGTTGTTTCCTCCTCTCACGACCATGTGCGTTGATTTCATTGTAGGATGGCAGCCGGTGAACGGGGGAACCGGGAAAAGTTTGGACAGGGGATTGGGAAAAGTCAGGGCTTGGCCCTGATGCCCTGAGAAACGCCCTATAATGAGACTAACAACCGAAAACACACGTGGTGAGGTGCGCCATGATCGCAGGAACCCAGGTCATTAAAGGGTACGAGCTTCACGAGCGGATCGGCAGCGGCGGGTTTGGTGTGGTCCACCGCGCCTATCAGACCACCGTCGGACGCGAAGTCGCCATCAAGATCATCCTGCCCCACTTTGCCAACCATCCCGATTTCATCCGCCGGTTCGAGAGCGAGGCCCAGCTCATCGCCCGGTTGGAGCATCCGTATATCGTCCCGCTGTATGACTATTGGCGCGATCCTGGAGGCGCGTATCTGGTGATGCGGTGGCTGCGTGGAGGGAACCTGTCCGACGCGCTGACACAAGGGCCTTTCGAACTCGAAGCCGCCGCGCAGCTCCTCGACCAGATCACGTCTGCTTTAGCCTTAGCCCACCGGAACAATGTCATTCACCGCGATCTCAAACCAGCCAACATCCTGCTCGACGAAGAGGGCAATGCCTACCTCTCAGATTTCGGCATCGCAAAGGACATCCGCGACACGGCGCGACACCAGACCGGCTCCGATGTGATCCTCGGATCACCGGACTATCTCGCGCCAGAACAGGCGCGCCGCGATCCGGTGGACGCCCGCACCGATATCTACAGCCTGGGAGTCGTGCTCTACGAAGTGCTGACAGGCCAGCACCCCTTCCCCAATAAAACATCGGTCGAGCGGATGTTTCACCACCTGAACGATCCGCTGCCGCTGATCACGACACTGGCCGATGATGTGCGCGAGGGCGTGAACGCCATCATCCAGAAAGCGACATCCAAGAACCCAGCGCACAGATACACCAGTGTTCTGGAAATCGCAGCCGACTTCCGGCAGGAAACAGCGCTCGGCTTAGCGCAAGCAGGAGGGAGCCTCGTCGAACAACTCACGCTGCGCGAGCAGGAGATTCTCCAGTGCGTGATTGAGGGATTCTCCAACCGCGAAATCGCCCAAAGGTTGTTTGTCACTGTGGGCACGGTGAAATGGCACATCTGGCAGCTTTATCGCAAGCTGCATGTACGCAGCCGGGTCCAGGCCATTGCACGAGCGCGTGAACTGAACCTGTTGGTTCCTGACATCACCGACGAACTCTCAGCGACCGAAGCCACCTATGTCCCACTCCCCGCGCCAGAGAACCCGTACAAAGGACTGCGCCCCTTTCAGGCGGTAGACGCGCTTGACTTCTTCGGGCGTGAAAAGCTGGTCAAGCGGCTGGTCGCTCGCCTGGCCGAGCACCACCCGTTGTCGCGCTTTCTGGCGGTGGTGGGTCCCAGCGGCAGCGGCAAATCGAGCGTGGTCAAGGCGGGACTCATTCCAGCACTCTGGCGCGGCGACCTGCCCGGCTCGGATCGCTGGTTTGTGATCGAGATGGTGCCGGGCGCGCGCCCCTTGGACGAGCTGGAAGTAGCGCTCACGCGCGTCGCGGCTAATCAGGCGGAGCACCTGCGCGCCCACCTGGAACGTGACACGCATGGGCTGCTGCGCGCAGCAGCGCTGCTCTTGCCGGATGATGGCAGTGAACTGGTGATCCTCATCGATCAATTTGAAGAGATCTTCACCCTGGTTGCAGACGAAGAAACGCGCGCGCATTTCCTCAAACTGATTCATGCCGCTGTCACCGACCCGCGCAGCCGCGTGCGAGTGATCATCACCCTGCGCGCCGATTTTTATGACCGGCCTTTGCACTACCCCGAATTTGGCGAGCTGGTGCGGACCCGCATGGAAACTGTGCTGCCGCTCTCTGCCGAAGAACTGGAAGCGGTGGTCACCAAACCCGCCGAACGGGTCGGAGTCTCGTTCGAGCCAGGGCTGGTTGCCACCATTACCTCCGAGATGCACTATCAGGCGGGCGCGCTGCCGCTGCTGCAATATGCGCTGACCGAACTTTTTGAGCAGCGGCAAGACCGGGTACTGACACGTAGTGCGTACCAATCACTGGGCGGCGCAATCGGCGCGCTGGCCAAACGCGCTGAGGATATCTTCAACGAGCAGGACAACACCGGGCGCGACACGATTCGCCAGATGTTCCTGCGGCTGGTGATGTTTGACGAGGAGTCGGCGGAAAGCAAGCGGCGGGTGGCGCGGTCCGAACTGCTGGCGGTGGCTGCGGATGAAGATGCGATGGATGACCTGATTGATACCTATGCGGCCTATCGCCTGTTGACGCTGGATCACGACCCCGCAACCCGCAGCCCGACAATTGAGTTGGCCCACGAGGCCATTTTGCGCGAATGGGATCGCCTGCGCGCCTGGCTGGACGATTACCGCTACGACATCCGCCAACAGCGCCTGCTGGCCGCAGCCGTCAGCGAGTGGATCGGCGCGGGCAAAGACACCAGCTACTTGCTGCACGGAGCACGCCTGGAACAGTTCGCGGGATGGGTAGCAGGAACGGAACTGGCGCTGACCAAAGAGGAACGCGATTTCGTCAATGTCAGTCTCGCGCAGCAGGCCCAGAACGAACAGACCGAGCGTGACCGGCACCGCCGTGAGCTTGCATTGGCACACCAAGCGGAGCGATCACAGCGCCGGGCGGCTAACCGTCTGCGCGCACTGGTCGCCGGACTGGCCGTATTTTTGGCGGTGGCGGTGGCCCTGGCGGCGCTCGCCATGGAAGCCCGTGAAACAGCCGAAGACGAGCGCGGCAAGACAGAGCGCGAGGCGGAAACCAATCGCAGCCTGGTATTGGCCAAGAACGCTGAGCAAGCTGCTCAACGCGGTGAGACGGATCTCGCGTTAGCGTTCGCCCTGGCAGCGGTTGACCGTGAGACACCATCGCCGGAGTCGGTGCGCACGCTGCGCGATATCGCGCTGGGTAATGGGACACGCGTCGTGTTTCGAGAGCATACCAGCCCGGTGTGGGCGGTCGCGTTGAATGAGGACGGCTCTTTCGCGCTGTCGGGGGGCTGCGGCGAATTTGATGAGGCCGGTAGCTGCCTGCACGGAGAACTAGTGCTGATGAATGTCGAAGAACGCCGGGTGGTCTTCCGGCGGAGTGCGCATGACGGCTCGATCAACAGCGTGACCTTTTCACCGGATGGGTCGAGCGCGCTCTCTGGCGGTGACGATGGGATCATGCTGCTGTGGGACAGCCTGACCGGCGAGATCCTCCGCCGCTTTGAAGGGCACACGGAGCCACTGTACGCCGTAGCTTTCAGACCCGCCACCGCAGCTCCCGGCATCCTTACAGCAGTCTCCGCCTCAGCCGATGGCAGCCTGGTTCTTTGGGACGTGCAAAGCGGGACCATCATCCGCCGCTTTGGTCCGGATCATCCCGATACGAACGATCTTGAGGGGCACACCGCGCGCGTCAACGCGGTGACCTTCAGCCCATCCGGCGAAAGGATGGTGTCAGCGTCCAGTGATACTACTTTGATCGTGTGGGATGTGGAGACTGGCACGCTCATCCACCGGATGGAAGGGCATGGATCGCCGGTTATGGCGGTGAAGTTCGTTCCAGACGGCAACAGCGTGATTTCGGGATCGGAGGACTATACCATCCGCCAATGGGACGCGGCGACCGGTGAAGAACTCACCCCTATTGATGCCCCGGTGGGTGGGCAGGTCTATTGCCTGGATATCACGCCCCAAGCGGATACGGTCCTGGTCTGTGTCCGCAATGAGATCCACTTCTGGAATATCGCCCAATGGCAGGAGACTTCTTTGCTGGCCGACAACCGCGCCGAAGAGGATGGTAATCTGCTTTCCCTTTCGCTGAGCGGAGATGGCAGGCGCTGGATCGCCGGAACAGCAATGGGTAAGGTCCGGGTGTGGAATCGTGAACAGGCGGATGAAATCCGGCGTTTCAACACAAACGGCACCCCGCTGGGCACAGTCGCTATTTCGGCGGACGGCCGCACACTGCTGACCGGCACACATGACTACTGCGGGGGTATTCTCTGGGACATCGAGAGCGGCTCTGCCATCCAGCAATTCAGGTCGGCAGAGGGCGAGGGACTGTGGTCGATGGGAGCGGCCTTGTTCGAGACTGAAGAGGGGCCGCGTGCCGTGATTGGCTGCGCGTATTGGGAAGGTATGGAACCCCGGACATGGTTGGCCGTGTGGGACGTCAGCACGGGCAAGGAATTGCATCGCCTGGAAGGCCACCAGGCCAATATCTGGCATGTCGCCGTCAGCGCCGATGGCCGAACCGCACTGAGCGGCTCGATCCATGCGACAGGGGGCGAACTCGTGTTGTGGAACCTGGTAACCGGCGAGCTGATCCGCCGGTTTGACACTGAAGCGGCCATCATGGGCATTGACCTGAGCCGCGATGCTGCGCGCGCCCTGACCACGGCAAGCGTAGACCGCGAGTTGGGTCCTGGCATCATTCTGTGGGATGTTGCAAACGGCACGATGATCGACCATTATCCTTTTGACGTCGCTCTGGCCGATGTGGTATTCGGGCCGGATGAATCGACTGCCATCGTCACCACAGGCGACGCTCGGATTGTTACGGTCGATCTCACCACTCACGAGATGATCTGGCAAGCCTACCCAGAAAACGAGACCTGGGTGCTCCGCCTCAGTCCCAACGGGCGCTATGTGCTCATCCGAGATGTCAACGTGGGCACGCTCTCGCTGTGGACCACGGCCCCAG
>DAOUFU010000132.1:0-41769 GCA_034429275.1 Anaerolineae bacterium
GGGAATCATCTTGGCGGCGTGGTGGATTCATCTGCGCCGACGGTACACCACCGATACGCGCCTGATTCTGCGCGAAATGGCCGGGCGGCGCGGGCGCGTTGCCTCTACGCTGCTGGGGCTGAGCGTTGGCGTGGCGGGGCTGGCGCTGGTGTCGCTGACCACAGGCGCGGTCAGTCACCTGCTGCGGATTCAGCTTGGTGAAAGTGCCGAAGGGAACCTGTTGATCGCCGATTCCACTTCGCAATACGGCGATGAGGTGCTCAATGTGCTGGCGCAATCGGATGGCGTGACGAGTTTTTCGCAGGTGACCACATACATCGGCACGCTGACGCGGGTGAACGATAGGGATGTGGTGCGGCATCATATGCACAACCAGCAAGGCGAAAGCGGCGATGCCAGCGGCGATGCCGGCGATTCCATTGGCGGTGGTGCGATGGAAACATCTGAGATCGGGATTCCGTTGGGGATCACCGAGCGGGAATCGCTGGTCGAGATGCCCGAATACACGATGGTTGCGGGGCGGGCACTGGCTCCTGGTGATGAAGGGGCCGCGCTGATCATGGTTCGCCAATCTTTTGTTACTGAGGAATTTGGGATCAAACCAGGTGACCGGCTGACATTCCTGTTTGCGAATGTGCCCGGCACAGAGGATGACGTGGTGATGCAATTCCGCGTGGTGGGCGTGATCTCGCGCAACTCGGAAAAGCTGGGACTGGAGGAATTCGGCAACCTGTCGATTCTTCCGCCGGGGGCATTACCGGAGACCGTGCGCCCTGACGGCGTTGCAACCATTGCGCAGGTGGATGAAAGCGATCCTCGAAATATGGACCAGGTCATGGTCGCCCTGGCGGATGTACCGGGCGTGCTGGCGCTAGAGCTGGGCGCATTGACACAGCTAGCGGAGAACCTGTTGGACCAACTGCGCGCCATCCCTAACCTGGTGGCCTGGCTGGCCCTGGTAGCCGGAACGGCTATCATCGCCAACACGGTGGCGCTGGCGACCCAAGAGCGGCGGCGGCAGATCGGGGTGATGAAGGCCGTGGGACTCAAAGGGCGGCGGGTGTTGATCATGCTGATGATCGAAAACGGACTGATCGGCTTGATCGCGGGAGTGATCGGAGCCGGGGTGGGATTTCTGGTGACGGTAATCCTGGTACTGGCGACGCCCGGTCCGGGCGAACTCAAAGACACCATCGACGCGGCGACGATTGGCTGGCTGCTGGTTATGTCGATTGTGGTGGCCACAGGGGCTGCGCTGTTTTCGGCATGGAGCGCTGCCGCCGAAAAGCCAATGAACGTGCTGCGGTATGAATGATGGGGTGAAAAAACGCGGGAGGGTCGATCGGCCCTCCCGCGCGAGTCTACCGATTAGCCCACGACCGGCGCGGAAGCGGCAATACCGCGCAGGGCGATCTGGTCGAAGTTGATCCAAACATCGCCGAGGTGGGTTTCTATGCGCGCCCAGGTGAAATTGGCATTGCGCCCGTTGATGGTGTACAGGCCAGGCGGGATCGATCCTGCCGGGAAGTCATAACTCGGCTGGCTGTAGACATTGTGCGGGATCTCGATATAGGCGACGGGTAACTCGATCTCGCCGACCGGCTCGCGAACCACCGGGACGGACACCCAATCACCCCGGAAGATCACAAACTCCGAGTTGATCCAACCGATGCCAAAGTCCTCACGCTCGACGCGCATCCAGGCTCCTGTGCGGGTTCGCCCGGTGACCGTTAGCGATTCACCACCGGGTGCGACATAGATGCGCTGATATTTTGCATCGGGGCCGCTGCGAACATTAAGCCACGCGGTGTTGACGATGGCGATGTTGACGATCGCCGGCGGGGTAGTGTCGACGACCGGCACATCGGCCAGGCTCCCCTGCAGAGTAATGCCGCTGAAATTGATCCAGGCTTCGAAGGCGTTGCCACTGCGCGTGACCTTGAGCCAGAGACCATTGGTTGAACGAGCGGTGATGCCCAGCGCTTCGCCGAGGAACGCATCCCAATAGGGGACGCTGTCGTAGCTGTCGGCCTGATAGGCGATTTTGCGATCAACGCCAACAATCGCCGTCGCAAAGGCTTCGCCGGTATATGCTGGGCCGGGCCAGGTGGAGTTGACCGTTTCGCGGATGTTGCTGGCCGAGCCCGCCAGGCTGACATCTGCAACCGGAATCCACCCGATGCCCCACACGTCGGCGACCTGCCACCAGGTATTATCTGCGGTGCGGCCACCAGTGGGGAGGGTGGTGCCGGGTTCGAGGACGGTGATCACGTCACCGGTGCCGGGCGCGGTCAGGACAGGGGTCTCTGTATTCACCTGCACGGTTGGACCATCGAAGCTGGGGCCAGGATCGGAAACCACCGGCACATTGCGCGCTGTGCCCCGGAAGGCGATTTCCTCCGCCTTGACAAAACCGGGTCCGAGTACGGTTTCGACCTGATACCAGGCCCCATCCGCAGTATAGCCGGTGACGAGCAAAATCATTCCAGTGGGGGCGATGCCGATGATGAACGAATCGGTATTCGGATTGCGGTAGACCGTGACCGGCAGGCGATCCACGATCACGGTGGGCTGCTCCAGCGTGCCCTCGGGGACGGCAACTACCGGTACGTAAGCGACCTCGCCCCGGAAGGCGACCGTCTCATTGCTGATCCAGCCCTGGCCGAAGGGAGTCTCGACGCGCCACCAGGCGCTGTTGGCGGTACGGCCAGAGACGACCAACTCGGCACCGGCGGGGACCGTGCCGATCGAGGTGGTGTTGGCCCCTGGCCCGCTGCGAATATTGGCCGCACCTGTGGTGACGACTACCGTGGTGCTCGTCTGGGCGGACACAGGCGAGAACACCGTGGTCAGTGCGAGCGAGATCACCAGCAGAGTGATGAGTGCTGAGACCCTTCTGAAACGACTTGAGCGCGTCATATTTTCCCTCCTGACCAACGCCCCGGTCATTGGGGGCCGGGAGCGGCAGCCTGATGTTCGGATGCAAAAGGCACATCATTCGAGATGATGACTCAAGTATACTCAACCTGCACGAATGCGCATCCTGGCAAATCGAGCTTGACTCGGAGGAAGGTGACGGAGTGCGTGGGATCACCGGACGCGGTGATCAGCCGATGCGCGCACCGGTTTTGTCGTCGAACAGGTACAGGTAGTCTTGAGGGAAAGTCATGTGGATGGTATCGCCCAGGCTGAAATGACGGTCCAGTTCGGTGCTGACGACGCAGCGAGAACGCCCTAGCTGCACGTGAAGCAACTGTCGCTGCTGGGCGTGGAGCGGCTCAATCAGGTCGATGCGCGCTTCGAAACCGCCAGTATCGGTCAGCAGGATGTGTTCGGGGCGAATGCCGATGGCCACAGGCTGGCCGTGACGCAGGCCTGGACGCGAGATGGGCATGGACAACCCGCCGCGTCCTTCCCAGGTGTTGTTCCAGATGGTGCCGGGAAAGATATTCATGGCAGGGCTGCCAAAAAACTGGGCGACAAAGATGTTGCGCGGCGTTTCGTAGAGCGCGCGGAAGGTGCCGATCTGCTCGATCTTGCCGGCACGCATGATGGCAATGCGGTCGGCCATCGCGGCGGCTTCCACCTGGTCGTGGGTGACATAGACAGAGGTGATGTGGTAGTAGTTGAGCAGTTTTCGGATCTGTACGCGGGTTTCGGTGCGCAGCTTGGCATCAAGATTCGAGAGTGGCTCGTCAAACAAGAACAGCTTGGGATCACGTGCGAGGCAACGAGCCATTGCGACACGCTGCTGTTCACCACCTGACAGGGTAGGGGGCTTGCGGCTGAGCAGGTGCTCGATCTGTACCCCCATGACGCGAACGATGTGGTGAATGCGTTCGGGGATTTTTTCTGGATGGTTGTGGATGGTGTCGTAAAAGCCGATATTGTCGTAGGCGATCATGTGTGGGTAGAGGGCGTAGCTCTGAAACACCATGCCGATGCCGCGTTCGGCAACGGGAATGTCGCCGATCAGCACCCCATCGTAGCGCACTTCGCCCTGATCGGGTTTGATCAACCCGGCGATAATTCTGAGCAGGGTGGTTTTGCCACACCCAGATGGCCCGATGATGCTCAGAGTCTCTCCGTCGCGCAACGTGAGCGAGAGGTCATCGATCGCCTTGCGCCGGGGCGGTTCATCGTCGGATTCAGCGCCTGAACGCTGGCTGCCTGGACGTGGGCGTAGTTCTGGGATGGGCTGGCGCTCACTGCGCGCAAACAGGCGGCTCAATCTGCCCATGGGGGTGGGAAGCGGGTCTGGATGGGCGTCGAAATCCTTTGAGATGTGCGAAAGAATGATGGTGGGCATGGTCAAGGCTCGTTGTCTGCAAGAAATGCGCGGATCGAATGCAGGACGATGCCGGTGAACAGGGTTTGAATGCCTATCAGATCGAGCAAAATGCTGATCAGTGCATAGCCGACAGCCAGATTCTGGTACGTGTTGTAACGGTCAATGACGACAGCGCCTAGCAGCAGCCCGGCGAGCAAAATGAGCAGGCCAGGGACGCCAAAAAAGAACAGTGGGCGGTGCTGGCTCACCAGGGCGATGATGCCGTTAAGGACCTGTAGCCCGTGTGAAAACGGGTTTCGTTTGGCTGGTTCGGCATAGGTCATGGTGACCGGGACCTCGCACACGGTGAGGTTATGCCGCTGCACCAGGAACTGCATCTCGGACTCGATGGAGAACCCGCCTTCGGGCCGAAACTTCAGCTTGTCGAGGGCGGCGCGCGATAATGCCCGAAAACCACTCTGGGAATCGGTGAGGGGAACGCCAGAGGCGACATTGGTAGCGACAGTCAGAGCGTGCTGGCCAAGAATGCGCCAGCGTGGGATCCGGCTGCGCATCCCCAAGAAGCGCGATCCTACCACAATATCGGCCTGGCCCGACTCGACGGGGGCGATCAGGTTGGGGATGGCGGACGGGTCGTGCTGGCCGTCGGCATCTAGCAGAACGACCAGCCCAGCATCGCTCTGGCGCGCGCGTTGAAGACCGGTGTTGATCGCTTGCGCTTTGCCCTGATTGGACGAATGTTGCACGACCTCGGCCCCAGCATCTTCGGCGATCTGGGCGGTGGCATCGGTGGAGCCATCATCTACCACGATGACGCGGTCAACGTAGCGACGTGTGCGCAGCACGACACTGCCGATGAAGCGTTCCTCGTTATAGGCGGCAATCACGGCGATCCGGGGTGCTGGGCGGATCTCGGCAGGTGATTCGGGTGGTGAGTCAGTCACAGGGCCTCTTAGTTCTTTCGGGAGACACGAGTCTACCCCGGATTCTAACACGTTCTGGGCAACTCGAAAGGGGCATGAGGCAAGCGCAGGAAAGGCGTTGATCAACTGCATGGTCAAGCGGGGAGACAAGGGTATACTAGAGACAGACGCGTCGCGGCATCCGGACGCGGCTAGAACAGCGACTGGCGAAAGGGAGTGCAATGGGCGGAGTGCGCCGCGTCGCAGCATGGCTGGTGACGCTGGTGGTGGTGATGTTTCTGGTCGGGTATGGGCTATATGCGGTGAATGGCATTCTTGACGAGCTTGAAGTGCGCGCCCGGCAAGAAGAGCGCAAACCCCGACTGGCTGAGACCGTCACCGCGGTGTATGCACGTCTCACGCGAGTGGCCGAGCCAACCGCGACGCTCACTGCCACGGAAACTCCGACAGCCACCTTGACGCCTACGGTCACACCTACGGCTACAGTCACGCCTACGGCTACGGTCACGCCCAGCGTGACCGCGAGCGCAACGGCGACGGCAACGTTCACCCCCAGTGCGACGGCGACCGCAGCACTCCCTCCGACGATTACCCCGATCCCGACCAATACGCCGCGCTCTTCACCGACGCCCGGTTCAGGATAAACGGCTCAGGTGATCACCTCGCTGGTGCCCAATCCGGCAGGAAATTCGCCTGTTGGCCAGTGAGCGGTTCGGGCATCCCGCCTTCCACCAAAATACGCGCGATAGACGACTCCTGATCCGTTCCAGTCTGGAAGATCAAAAAGGCTCCATCAGGCGACCAATCCGGGAATACATTCCTGCCCTGGCCAAAGGTGATCTGGCGGCGGTCGGACCCATCGGTGCGAATGATGACGATATTCGCTGCCCCGGTAGTGGGGTCGATGGTATGAAACGCCAGGCGTGTACCCTCTGGGGACCAGGTGGCGAACGAGTTGATATTGTCATCACTGGTGACACGCCTGATCGCCCCGGAGTCAATATCGAGCAGGGCAATCTCGTAGGGCGCACCCCAGAGATCGGTGTGAAAGGCGAGCTGAGTGCCGTCCGGTGACCAATCCGGGCCGAGGCTGTCGGCGGCGTCGTTGGTCAGACGCTGCAGGCCGGTGCCATCGCTATTGATGGCGAAGAGGTCGTAATCACCATCCGGGTTGCTGTGGAAGGCGATCCGTTTGCCGTCGGGCGACCAGGCGGGGTAACGATCATCCACTTCGGGGGATTGGGTCAGGTTCTGAAGTCCGGTCCCATCAATGTTGATCACAAAAATGTCGTAGTTGGCTTGCTCGGAGTCGGCTCCGTAGAATGCGATCTGGGTGCCATCGGGGGACCAGGCCGGACCGCGCTCGGCCCCAGGGAAATCGGTAATTTGCTGCAAGCCGGAGCCATCGATATTCATGATGTACAGGTCCAGGCTGCCAGCCCGACGCGAATCGAAGGCAAAACGCTGGGATGATGCTGGTTGTTCCGGCCCTGCACCCTGGAGAAAGGTAGTTCCGATCGGCAAAAAGGTGGATTCGCCAGGCGATGAAGCCGAATCGTCGATGGCGTTGGCGATCAGGTAGATCACAGCGGCACACACGGTGGCAGCAACGATCAGCGCGCCGACGATGGCCGCAATGAGCAGCCAGTTCCGACGACGGGGCCAGACACGCCTGATCTGACCAGACGGTGCCGCCGGAAAGACGGCGCTTTGTTCACGACGATCGCGCGCGCGCCCTACGTTGATCGCGGGCATGGTGCGCGACTTGTGGGACGCGAGCCGCTGTTCGAGAGCCGGCTCGGTGGGAGGTGGGGCCGGGTGCTCGATGGTTTCACGCGTGGGGTCTTTGGCGACACGTGGGCGACGGAGAGTAACCTGGGGCGCGGAGTCTGCGGACTGGTCCGCCTCGCCAAAACTCTGAAGAATGATTTCGTCGGTGTCGATGTCGGCCCTGGGCGGCTCGACGATGGGCGGCATGAACTGCGACCATTCCGGCGGTTTGATATCCGGCGGGGTGGCGATGCGCTCGCCGGACGGGGAGACTGCCGGATCGGCGAGTGTGATCGGCGGCGCACCGGTGGCTTCGGCCAGGGCATCGTACAAGGCGATGATTGAGGGGAAACGTCGCGCGGGGTCCTTGGCCAGGCTGCGGAGGATGACTTCATCCACGGCGGGGTTGAGATCGGGCTGAAGGCGTGAGGGTCTCTGGGGCGGCAGGTGGACATGCTCATAGGTTACCCGTTCGGTGACGGAACTGCCGTGTGCCTCGGCGCTGTCTCCTCGAAAAGGGAGGTGTCCGGTATACATGCGATAGAGGATCACGCCGAGGGCATAAATATCGGTAGCGGCGGTGACCGGCCCGCCGGTGACTTGTTCGGGGGACATATAGTAGGGCGTGCCAACGCTCATGCCAATAGTGAGCGTGCTGGCCTGGTTCAGGATGCGTGCGAGGCCAAAATCGGTGACATACAACGTGCCATTGTCGTGAAGTAAGATGTTGGCCGGCTTGAGATCGCGATGAATGATGCCCTCGGAGTGGGCGTAATGGAGAGCGGCGGCAAGAGGAGTCAAATAGGTGAATGATGCGTATGGGCGGATGGGAGCCGGCCTGTTTTCCAAGAACGAATCGAGTGTGCTGCCGGGTACGTAATCCATCAGGATAAACGTGTAGGGGGCAGGCGAATCGATCTCGACGATGCCGTAGTAGCGCACAATGTGGGGATGCTGCAGGCGTTCGAGTACTGCGGCCTCGCGGCGGAAGCGCTCGGAGAAAGTCGGATCGTGGGCGATGTCGCTGCGTAATACTTTGGCGGCCAGGGCTACCCTACGCTGAAGATCGGTGGCACGGTAGACATTGGCGAACGAGCCTTCGCCCAGAAGCGCCTCGAACTGGTAACGCCCGGCAAGGGTTTGGCCGATGAGAGGGTCTGTCATCACCTGACTGTCCTGAGATTCAGCATGTCACAGCCTGATTGACATCAGGCATCGTCGTCGAGTACCACGGGTGCAACCTGCCCGGCGGTCAGTTCCCTGATCGCTTCGGACAGCGGCTCCAATTGATCGACAGGCAAACGTGCGTATACGGTCACGTCTCCGGCGAAATCCTCGCCCTGGACCTCTGCGCGATGCGCCGCGAGTAAAAGCCTGAGCCGGTCGTAAAATGGATAGGGCACCGTGATGCCAATATACCGTTTTTCGATTTTGAGTTCCACTGGCAAGGCAGCTACAGCCTCTTTGGCGGCACCGCCGTATGCCCGGACCAATCCGCCGGTGCCGAGCTTGGTGCCCCCGAAATAACGGGTCACGACCAGGACCACGTCGCCGATGTCTGCTCCACGCAGCACGGCCAGGACGGGCGGCCCGGCGGTGCCCGACGGCTCACCATCATCGGTCATGCCTTCGGTGATGCTGCCACCATAGCCGATTTTGAATGCATAAACATGATGGGTGGCATCGGGCATTTCGGCGCGGACGGCCTGGATAAAGGCTTTGGCGTCAGCAACCGAGTCGGCCCGGCCAATGGTGGCAATGAAGCGGGAATTGACCACCACGTTTTCGATGCGGACGGTTTGGGCAGGGATGGGATAAGCCGTCATCACGAGTCCTCACCCAACAGTTGGGCCGGGGTGGCGCGGCGATAGTATGCACGATAGGCAGCGGTTTCGATCAGCGCATCATGCAGGGCTTTTGCATAGGCGTCTGAATCTGGGATGGGCAGGCGATCGCCGTGTGCCAGTTCAACCAAACCACCGCGCTTCCAGGAAACGACGATATCACCACGCGCCGCGAGAAGTTCGAGGGCAAGACGGACGGTGGATTCGGTATGGGCGGTCGCGCCCGCGATGGCGGCCAGCGAGGTGCGGCCTGATTGTTTGCTCATCACGTGTTTGACCAATTCCATTACGCGGCGCAGAAAGGTCGATGGCGTGGCAAAAGGCGGTTCGACGGCCAGGAATACCAGAATATGCGCATTGACGCGTTCCAGGGCTTCCTGGAGCGGCTGAGGGCCTGCCGGGATGGTGTAGACAATCAGGGCATCAGCCGGGGGGAGCTGGTAAAGAGGAACTCCCGGCGATTCTGCCTGCCGAAAACCTTCGGCCCAGACGGCGCAAGAGGAATATTGAGCGCGCAGGACCGGTAACAGGGTTGATGGATTCGGATGTGTGCGATGGTCGATCACCTGGCGTGGCGGCGGTGCGAGCTCTACCGGGACGGAGAGCGAGGGCCGGACATCCACGAACACCAGTTGAAGCTCAGTCTGATCCTGGAAGGTGCTGATCTCTAGCTGATATGCCAGGTCGAACACACCCTGGGGAAGGGCATGACTTCCACCATTCCACCACATGACAGTCTGGCGCTGGCCTGAGAAATCGACAACGGTCAGGCGGCGGTGCTCTTTTGAGCGGCCCACGTAGGCAGCGCTTGCCAGAGTCAGGTCTGGTGTGAGCAGTGTCACCCTGGGGTTGCCTTCGCCGAACGGCGCGAGACGGTCGAGATCCACGGCAAGGTCGAGCGAGAGTTCGGAAAGCGGCACGGTTGCATCGAGCAGCAAGGTAGGGCGCGCCTGTGAGTCGCGAGCGCGAGACTGGCGGATGGTTTCTGCCAGCCGCCGCCGGAAGGTTGGGATCAGGTCTGGGTGCAGCGAAAGCCCCGCCGCTCCCGGATGTCCGCCATGGCTCAGCAGTAGATCGCTCTGGGCCGCAATCGCGGCACCGATATCGACGCCGGGAACCGAGCGCGCAGATCCTCGCGCGACTGTGGGATTGGCTGTGTTCAGCAGCACTACCGGGCACGCGTACTGCTCGGCGAGCCGATTGGCCACAATGCCGAGGATGCCAGGATGCCAGGATGGACTGGACAGTACCAAAACGCCCCAATCAAGCAGCGTGTTATCGCGCTCGATTTGTTCCTGGGCGGCGGCAGTGATCTGCTGGGTCTGGAGACGGCGCTGATTGTTCAACCCCTCAAGCTGAGCGGCCAGGATTTGGGCTTTCGCGGGATCGGTTGTGGAAAGAAGATCAACGGCCAGCGAAGCATTCGCCAGACGGCCCGCTGCATTGAGACGGGGGCCCAACTGGAAGCCAATGTCGGTGGCGGTCACGCGCCGAGGATCGATGCCTGCGACACTCATCAGAGTCTGCAGACCGATTCGCTCCGTATTTTGCAGGCGATCCAACCCGATCTGGAGCAGATAGCGCGTGTCGTGGGTCTGCCGGGCGACATCGGCCACAATGCCGAGGGCAACCAGATCGAGGAATCGGGGCAACTCGTGAGCACGATCAAGTTGGGTATAGAGGTGCTCGATAAGCTTGTAGGCAACGCCTACGCCAGGGAGAGAGGCCAGCGGATGGTCGGATGGCAGGCGTTTGGGGTTGACCAGCGCGTCAGCGTTGGGCAGTTCGAGAGGGAGATCGTGATGGTCAGTGACCAGGGTAACCAAGCCCGCAGATTTCGCATAGTCAACAGACTCGTGAGCAGAAATACCCGTATCACAGGTCAACAAAAGATCAGGATGCGTTTCTTCAATCTTAGCTTTCAGAGTATCAAGATGAATGCCGTGTGACTCAGTGATCCTATCCGGGATGTAGAGGCTTACCGGCAATCCAAGCCGCGTCAGAGCGTCAACCAGAAGGGCAGACGCGGTCTGGCCGTCAACGTCAAAATCGCCCCACACCAACACACGAGAACCATTCTGTACGGCTCCCAAGAGGTGCTGCGACGCTTTTTCGAGATCAGGTAGAGCGGCGGGCGGGGTAGGGGAATAGCAGGTCGGATCGAGAAACGCGCGAGCTTGTGCCGGATCCACAATGCCGCGCCGTGCAAGTACCTGAGCCAGCAGCGGGTGAGCACCAATCAGCAGGGTTTGAAGTTCACTCAAATCGGGAAGAGTGGAGGGAGGGACGATCCATTCGTATTTGTTTCGCATAGTCATTAGACTCAAAAACCAACATCAGCAACCGAATCAAACCCAACAACCCAATCCCCACCACCAACAACATCAAAGTCAAACAGACTCATCCCGCTATCTTCTTCGACCTTCCCAGGAGTCACACCACGCCCACACAACGACCTATAATGACAGAAGCGGCAAGCTCTCTCATCCGCAGTGAGCGGCCATACAGGCTCACTCTCATACCGCATGACACGCTCCAGCAATCCAGCCAAAAACCGCCGATCACGCTCATACGCCAAGCTATGATAGGTCACTTCAACAGGGGAGGTGGGATCACCAGCAATCCAATACACCATGGTTAGCATCTCAGGCTCCAACCAAGGAAAACGACCGGATGACATCAAGACATAAGGATACACATGAGTCTGGACATGATTGAGCAACCGTTCACGTCCAGGCGAATGCGAATAGGTCTTCCAATCCACAATCACCACACGTTCACCCACTTCAACACGCAACGCGTCATACTTTGCCAGCAGACGCACCCCATCCACATCCGCTGAGAGCACATACTCGACATAACGCTCACCCGGAGCATCATGAAATGCTCGATAATCCAGATAAGCACGCCACCAGGCCAATAATTCAGGATCATCAATAGACGCCGTCAGAACTTCATGCGGAAGCCCCAACTGATGACGCTCAACCAGGCGATGAAAACGCGCGCCACGGTCCAGATGACGCTCATGTTCAAGCAACGGCTCCGCCTGCACCGCCGGCCAGGCAACCTGATCCACATACCGCAACTGGAAACAGCGGGGGCATTCAACAAAGTCACTGAGACTACTCTGACTATACGTCAAATCACGAAGAGACATCTTATGTTACACCTTCTCAACTTTGACCCTTCACGCCCCGGAGCATCACCAAGGGTAGGGCAGGCTGGTTTTCGCGACCCTGCTGCTGCCAAAAATGCCCCATATTCCAGGTAATGATCAACTCGCGACGCGCACGTGTGATCCCCACATACAGCAAACGCAGACGCTCTTTGGCGTAATCAATTCTAGCGCGAAGCGTGGCTTCTCCTTCGCGATATTGCAGCGCTGCGTCAGGTACCAAAGCATCCAATTGAGCCAGAAGCTCGGCCTCAAGATTGAGATGCTCCACGCTGAAATCCTCGCTGCCACGAATTGTCCATTTCTCACCCAGATACGAATCATAGGGTAAAGCAGATGGAAAATCGTAATTATTGACCGACAGAAGATAGACTCGATCCCATTCCAACCCTTTGGCCGAATGCATGGTGGAAATCGTGATCACGCCAGGTTTTGGCTCGTAACCCACCTCATTATCAAAGCCAAAAAAGCGGCGCTGGTTAGCGCTAATCACACGCAGTTCCTCAACAAACTGTGGCAAGCGCCATTCTGGATGAGCCTCTGCCATAGAACGAAGCACACCGGCAACTTTGTGCGCCAAAGCTACATCAACAGGCTCAGTGAAGAGGTCCTGCGCTACCGTCAGTACCAACTGATCAATCGGCAAAGCGAGCGCATCCAGCCAGCGCCGCAACAGCACCCGGAAATTCATAATATCATCCGGCAGCCAGCGATAGTCTTCCGACAGACCGCCAAATTCCAGCGTATCGCGGCCTACTTCCGGCCACAAAAAATCCTCCAACCGCTCGACCTGAGCAAAACTTTTGGCGATCAGTTCACGCAGATCGAGATCGGCCTTCACCTGATCACGACGCGGTACAGGCATGATATCCCAATACAGCAGCTTAAGCTTGCGCAAATCGGTTGGCTGCGCCAGATAATCGAGCAAGGCCGCCAACTGACTCACAGCATGGCGTGTCTCGGTACTGCTGCGCAACAACTCATCATAGCTAAAACCTGCCGCCTTCATGCGATCCTGAATCTTCTGCAACTGTTCGATGACCTTAAAACCGCGCGTATTACGTGGCACCAGGACGCCAACTGAGGGGCGCGGGACCTCGGCAGGAACGTCCACAAACTGGTCAAACAGGGCGAGCAATGAGTAATCTTCACCAGAGACTACCATCTCCAATTCCTGATCCGGCGAAATCTTCCGATCCGGGTGGTAATCCAGCACCACGAGACCACCGGAAGGATTAGGTTGAGGATCATCGGCATCCGTTTCAAGAATCACGCCACGGCGCGCGCCCCGCACTGTATCCAAACGATACTCAAAGGAGTCACGCAGTTCGCGCACGGGATGTTCCTCAACTGTCCAGCGCACCAATTCATTCGCCAGCTCGACGATCGCCGATGATGAGCGTCCGGAGACCGACAAGGGATATTCCCGCACCCCAGGATTACGCTCAGCATCCAGGAATCGGCGCAAGAACGCCGGATCAGCCGTCGTAAAGGTGGTGTTGATTGCCTGATTAGGATCACCTACACGGACCCAGTTCCGGTTATCACTGAGCAGCGTGAGCATTTCCTCCTGCAAGCGGCTGCTGTCCTGAGCTTCGTCCTCCAGGATATGGGGCCAACGGGCGCGCAACCGACTGAGATACTGTTCATCACGCTGCATCGCATCGAGGGCAAGACGCACCAGATCATCAAAATCGACCGCCCCACGATAGTTCAAGCTGCGCTGGTAGTCGAAAAACACATCGATTGCAAACTGAGCCAGAGTAAACTGGGCAGCTTCACCGGGGAGCGCACCGAGCAAATAACCCGGCGTTTGCTGCATATCCTTCGCCCGCTTGATAAACTGGGCAACCAGCGCTGGCAACTCCTGCTCAAAGCGGTAACGAGCATTGCGCTCGTTAACATCGGAATGTACATAAGTACAAAGACGGTCCCACCATTCTCCCAACTTGGAAGCCACGATCGCGCGCTGAATCTCGGCAGACAGCGTCTCATCGAGAATCACGAAATCATCAGTCAGGCCCACCAACGCCGGACGCTCGCGTACAATGTCGTGCGCCAAGCCATGAAGCGTTCGCACGCGATACCCGACATAGGGCAAAAGATAGTACTGTTCCTCCAGCAGGTGAGCAATTCGCGCCTGGAAACTATTCACGGCAGAGTTGGTAAAGGTGACTACGAGCAGCTCTTCACCACGTGCAAGATCAACGCGTCGATCCGCGATGAGACGTGCGGCCAAGTGCGACAGCGTGAAAGTCTTACCGCTGCCCGGAACAGCCGCAATACCCATGCGACCTCCGGCGTAGTTCTCAATGATCGCCGCCTGTTCAGGGCGCAGTCGTTCAGCCTTCATGGACAGCCTCACCTCCATAGCGCTGCACCACCTGCTGAATCACCTGAAGCAGAGGACCTCGCTGCTCGTATCCCTGTTCACCCAGGTTAGCAATGGCAGCAAAAACATGCCTGCGCGTATGTCGCACCAAACCAAGCACCAGGTTACGCAGCGAACGCCGCCGGGCGTTGATTTCATCCTCATCCGTCCAGGCGCGCCCAGGTGGATAACCTCGCTGCAAAACGTATGGGTGAGTGAGGGGCTGTTCCAGGCGTTCCCACCACAGGCTGCTGCCCACATCGAGCCAGAACTGATAGTCTACAGATCGATTGCGCATGAGAAACGTGTGGGCGGGAGCCAACAACACAGCATCCGACGAGTCCATCTCCCAACTGGAAACATACAAGGCGGCAAGAAGCCCTTGCTGCACAAGCTCAAAATACTCACGCGTCACTGCCTCCCAATCCATCGATCCTTCGGGGTATAACGTCTGGCGGAACTTACGCGCGGACTCAATTAACTGAGCTACCAAGCGGCCTGCATCCAGATCGGTGTGGAAGCCAAAACCAGGTTGAGACAAGACTTCACCAAACAGGCGGCTGAAAAAATGATCGGGAGGGATACGCTCATCCTCTGCAGCATACGCAGCCAGCCATTGGCGCAGCACCTCGTACCCGGTCCCCGCGCGATAAGTGATACGAGATTGCATCTCCGGGCGGATCGCGTCAAATGACCCCAATTCCTGGCGCCCAGGCCCATACACGATCTGAGCCAACAACCAACTGCGCACAGGATCGAGATCCGCGACCGCATGATTCAGCGCGGTGGACACATCCAGCAGGGGAGGGCGGTATCCCCATTGGGGATGGGCCAAAGCCATCAGCGTGAGCATAGTACGGACGGCAGGCTCTTCTCGCAGTGCGCGAGAAGGACGATGAGAAGCCGAAGGAATTCCGCGCTCGGCGAGGCGCACTGATATAGCAAAACGCAGCGACTCATTCAGCACCGGTGCGAGCACCACGATCTGTCCCGGGTCCACGCCTTCAGCAACCAACTCTGCGATTCGGTCTGCCACCCAATCCAGCATCTGGGGAAAGAAACCCTTATTCGTATAGGTGAATCCTTCCAGGGGATTCACAGCCGAGTCAACCTCAGCAGGCCCGGACTCCGGCATCACTGCTGCGCCTAGTACTCTGGCCAATGCTGTCATGACAGGCGAAAGCTCGACAGGCTGCTGCCATCGTTGAACCTCATCACAAAGCCCGGCAAGATCGGCCATCCCAACCGGATCAGCCCCTAGAAAAAGACGATAGCCCGCATCCTCATCGTAGAGCAAACGCGCGGAGTCGAGATCGGGCCAGAGCCAGCGCACAAAGTCACCTGTCACCGGGTACTGCTCTTCCAGATTATCCGCCACAAGGTGACGATAGCGACGTTTGAACTCCCGCGCGAATACCGGCTCGTGGAGAAGAACATTCATGAACAGCTCGATCTGCAGCGAGAAATCTAGCTGAGCGCGCGCCAGGCAGTGCCTTCGAAACTGCTCGGCGAGCGACTGGGCCGCCTGAAACACCAACAGACGACTGGAATGCCGCGACCCCCAACCAGCAGAAAGACGCTCTGCCAGAGTATCCAGCGGAAAACCATTCACCGCTGCTTTCGAGAGATTATCGAGCGTCTGGCGCATAATGTGGGACGGTGTCAAACTCACACTCTCGAACAAGCCTTCGCGAACAGCCTGATCGGCAAAATGCGCCATGAAGTACTGCGACGTCTCTAGAGTCAGGAAGGTGGGTTCGTGCAGGGAATCATCAAACCCGGCGCGAGCAGCGACCAGTGGCCAGTACAATTCCAGGCTGCGGCGAGCTAACCCACCGAGGGTTACCTCATCGCTGAGAGAGCCGCGCGGCCAATCGGCCTGCTGGAAAGCTTGATGATAGGGCAGCCCCAAGACTCGCTGCGGCACCAGGATCAAGATGCTTTCCGGCAGAACGCCATCCTGGATGAGCGCGCGCGCATGACCAAGCGCATAGGTAGTTTTGCCCACGCCTGCCGGACCAGAAACAAACAGTGATGTCATGGCACATCCTGAGCGGCTAAAACAAATGTTCTGAACCTAGCAGTATACGGCAAAATGCGGCGGGCCGCAACGCAAACAGCGGCCCAGCAGAGAATGCCAAAGGTCAGCTTGGACGACGACGAATCCCATCCTGAACGCATGAGAGAACTCACCTTTTGCCTTTGAGAGAGTATGTTACTATAACACTGGATACCTGGAGAACCATGAAAAGAGAGTACTCTCCTATGACGACAGTGATTTCTGAACATGCCTGGCACACGTTGCCAGTCGATGAAGTGATTCGCGCCTTCGAGACTGATGCCGACCGCGGGCTGAGCGAAGTGGAAGCAGCATCGCGGCTCGAACATTATGGAAAAAACGCACTCCGTGAACAACCCCGGCCTACCTTCTGGCAACGCCTGATTGCGCAATTCCAGAGTTTTGTAATCTATATCCTGATCTTCGCAGCAGTGCTTTCCGTTTTGATGGGTGACTGGATCGAGGCAGCAGCGATTGGGGCGATCATTATTCTCAACGCGGCCCTAGGAGTCATTCAGGAAGGCAAAGCGGAAGAAGCGCTCGCTTCGCTGCACAAGCTCACTTCGCCAGATGCAATGGTAATTCGTGACGGTCATCACCGCGTGATCCCTGCAACAGAAGTCGTGCCAGGTGATGTTGTGCTGCTGGACGCAGGCAATCATATCCCCGCTGATGTGCGATTGATCGAAACCGTCAATCTCAAAATCGACGAAGCAGCACTCACAGGCGAGTCGATGGGTGTTGAAAAACACGCCGATCTGATAGTGAATGAAAACACCATCCTCGGTGACCGAAGAAACATGGGTTACATGAGCACGACAGCTACTTATGGGCGGGGTAGGGGAGTAGTCGTTGGCACTGGCATGAATACCGAGATCGGCAAGATCGCCGATATGATTCAGTCCACTGAAAACGAACCAACTCCACTGCAGATCAGACTGGACGAACTTGGCCGCACACTGAGTATTGCAGCACTGGTGATCTGCCTGATCGTGGGAGTGGTGATCTTCATTCGCGAGATCACTGATTCAGATATGAACCTGGTAGAGGCCGTCAAAGATTCGCTGTTGACGGCAGTGGCCCTGGCGATTGCCGCTGTACCCGAAGGGCTGCCAGCTATCGTAACGATCAACCTAGCGATCGGAATGCGCGAAATGATCAAGCGCAATGCCCTAATCCGCCGACTGCCCGCCGTCGAGACGCTGGGGAGTGCGTCTGCGATCTGCTCGGACAAAACAGGCACACTCACACAAAACCAAATGACTGCCGTCAAACTGTACACCAATGGGCAGATCATCGATATCACGGGAAAGGGTTACGCACCACAGGGTGAATTTTCACTTGCTGGCGCTGTAGTCCCGCCCGACAGACTCCCTGACGCTACCCGGCTCTTGATGGGTGCAATGCTGGCCAGCGATGCGCGGCTGGAAAGCAATAACGGCAACAGCGCGGGATACAACATGATCGGCGATCCCACTGAAGGTGCGCTGGTCGTCGCAGCAGCAAAAGCAAACATCTGGCGAGAACTAGCCGAGCGTGACCTGCCCCGCGTGAACGAAATCCCCTTCGACTCGGCTCGCAAGCGGATGAGTACCATTCACAAGTCTCCCAATGGTAGCTCCTATATCGTCTTCACCAAAGGCGCACCAGAGATCGTGCTCGAACACTGTACGAGCATCCGAAACAATGGAGGCCGACGGGCTTTGAGTACCACCGACCGCGAGCAGATTCGCAACATCAATCAAGCGATGGCCCACCAGGCGTTGCGAGTCCTGGCCGTAGCCGAGCGAGAGATGGAAGACTTGCCGGAGTCGATTACACCCGAAAGCATCGAGGAAGACCTGACGTTAATCGGACTGGTCGCCATGATTGACCCGGCCCGGCCCGAAGTGAAGCCAGCCATCGCCAAAGCGCGGCAGGCAGGAATCCGCACAGTGATGGTGACGGGGGATTATCCTGATACCGCAGAGGCCATCGCACGGGAGATTGGTCTGCTGCGAGAAGACGGGCGCATTGTGCGGGGCAGCGAGATTGAGCAGATGTCGCACGAAGAACTGGCAAGTATTGCCGATAACGTAGATGTCTTCGCGCGCGTTTCGCCAGAACACAAGATGCGGATTGTGGAAGCGTTCCGCGCTCGAAATCACGTAGTCGCTATGACGGGTGATGGAGTCAACGACGCACCGGCGCTCAAGCGAGCCAGCATCGGAGTCGCTATGGGTATCACGGGCACTGATGTCACCAAAGAGACGGCGGACATGGTGCTGATGGATGACAATTACGTCAGCATCGTTTCGGCAGTAGAACAGGGACGCATCATCTACGCCAATATCCGAAAGTTCGTTTACTTCCTGCTCAGTTGCAACCTGGCCGAAATCGCCGTGATCTTCCTGGCCACACTGGCGGGGACACCTCCGCCGCTCACGCCAATTCAACTGCTGTGGATGAACCTGCTGACAGATGGTGCTCCTGCGCTGGCGCTCGGCGTGGAGAAGGGTGATCCTGACGTGATGGAATATCCGCCACGCCCAACACATGAACCCATCATCAACTGGGATATGCGAGTCGGCATGATTGTACAAACGATTGCGATCACAGCAGTAAGCCTGATCGCGTTCGCGTGGGGGCGGCATCTGGAACCCGATGATGGATGGGCGCTAGCGCGCACAATGGCGTTTGTGACGCTTTCGGCGTCCCAACTTGCTCGCGCCTATACTACACGATCCGAACTCTATTCCTTATGGAAAATCGGAATATGGACCAACAAGTATATGCAATACGCTGTGTTGGCTTCCATAATCCTCCTCATACTGGTGCTCTACATACCATTCCTGGCCGAAGTGTTTGATACTGCTCCACTCACCACCAGCCACTGGGTCATCTTGCTGCCCTTGATCCTGCTGCCGTCGGTCGTGGCCGAGATCACCAAAGTCTTCTTGAGGGCACATCATCGGCGAGGCATTCAGACTGTGACAGTGTGAGTGTCTGGACCAGATTCTTATGTAACAGTAGTTGTGTCTCCACAGGATTCACATGGGCGGCGACTTGCACAACAAGGGTAGAGCAGCAGGTCGCGGCCCGCTTGTGACGCTATTCACAAACGTGCCGTGAAACACATTTTGAGCGCGGTAGAGGAGTCACCAACTGAATGAAGGTATTCTACAGCGATCAATTTGCACTTCCTCTGCCAGAGGGGCATCGGTTTCCACTTCGCAAATATGCGCGCTTGCGCGAACGGTTGCTAACGGATCAAATCCTCAACCCCGATGATTTGTTCGTATCAGAACCTGCCAGCGATGAACAACTCACGCGCGTTCACACAGAGACTTATGTTCGGAACGTGTGTTTGGGGCTGCTCACTGAAAAGGAAATGCGCCGCATTGGATTTCCGTGGTCACCCCAAATGGTAGAACGGTCACGACGATCGGTGGGCGGCACAATCGGCGCGTGCCGGGCAGCGCTGGCGGATGGAATTGCTGCCAACCTGGCAGGCGGAACGCACCACGCTTTCCCTGACTTTGGGGCCGGATTCTGCGTATTCAACGATGTCGCAGTGGCAGCGTGTGCAATGCTGGCCGAGGAACGAGTGCAGAAAGTGGTCATCCTGGATTGTGATGTTCACCAGGGCGACGGGACAGCAGCGATCTTCGCCGAAAACGAGCAAGTCTTCACGTTCTCAATTCACGGGGCAAAGAACTTTCCCTTCCACAAACAACAGAGTGATCTTGACATTGAAGTAGGCGATGGCATTGAGGATCAAGAATACCTGCGGCACGTTTCTCACGGCGTGACTACTGCGCTGACCCTGGCAGATGCCGACCTGGCCATTTATATCGCGGGAGCAGACCCCTTTAGCGATGATCGGCTGGGCCGAATGAACGTGAGCAAAGCCGGACTGCTGAGCCGCGACCAGTTTGTGCTAGAGTCGTGCGCTGCACAGGGCATTCCGACCGCTATCGTGCTTGGCGGAGGCTATGCACGGAACATCGAGGACGTGGTGGATATTCACGCGAGAACGATCCAGACGGCGTGCGAACTCCAGGGAAAATTCCGGAATGGCAGGCAGGCCCCATAAAGGCGAGCGTCGCGTGTGGGGAAACGCGACGCTCTAGCGGGTGGGGTGGTGGGATGTTTTTACATAGTGTTGAGGACAGTATAAAAAACTTGTAGAAAAAAGTCAAGCAATTGTAACATTACGTCTTGCATTACAATAGCGTCCGCTGCGCTCAACTAATCCCTCAAACATCGCGTTCAGGCGGGATTAGCCCCAAGGCGAAGCGCCGAAATAATGGCTGCGACAAGTTGAGCATCCCATTGATTGGCAATATTGGTCCCTCGATATTGCAGCAGTTCGTCGCCGCTGCTCACCAAAACGCGCCAGGATCGAGCATCGTAAAACACATCTTCGATATGGGTGAGGGGATGAGACCAATCGCGGCGCTGGCCCAGCAGATGCAAATTGTGCCCGGTAACAAAGAACTTCCCCGAATCTAGCACCGGACCCTGATCGGCACGCACCAGGAATCCCGTTGGGGGAGCCTGCTGGAAAGTCACCCCTGAGAGGGTGAGATAGACCAGCTCATCGGGAGTCATCAATGGAAGAGGCGGATCAAGCGGCGCGGGGTGGAGCCAGGCCAGGTCTCCACGCTGTGTCTGCTGAACTCGCTGACGCTGGACAAAACCTCGTCGGCTGATTTCCAGGGCCGCAGGAGCATCGAGCCAGCCCACGCCGCCCAGGTTGTGCATCACATAATAAAAGCGCGGATCACGGTTGACCTGGCGATAGCGAATACGCCACCATTCCGGATTCTCAGGGTCGTAATCGAGCTGAGCTATTGATTGGCACTGAGTGCACCTGACCAGTGGAAAGGAGTTTCCCAAGCGCCAAAACTGGCGCGGAGCCGCCAACAGGGTCGTCCCCTCGCTGTGACAGTACAGACAGCCCGCCAGGGGCGGAATCGACGGCTGCACGCCCATCGCCGGACCTACGCTTTCGTCACCTTTGTGGAGGCAAGAATCCCATATTCTTTCGTACGAGCGCCAACGTCTCATCTGCAACAGCAGAGGCTTTTTCGGCACCCCGCGCCAAAATCGCGTCGATGTAGGACAGGTCACTCGTGAGTTCGGAATAACGCTGCTGAATCGGACCGAGCAGTTCGATCACTACCTCCGCCACCTCTTTTTTCAGGTCGCCATAACCGCGAGCCGAAGCGAAATGCGACTCGATTTCCGCCTGAGATTGACCGGTGATGGCCTGATAAATCTGGAGAAGGTTGTTAACTCCCTGGCGAGCGGGGTCTGAATTGAAAGAAATCTCGTTCCCCGAATCGGTGACAGCACGCATGATCTTCTTTTTGGCGGCTGCCGGTGGGTCCAGCAAATAAACCGCGTGGTAGTCGCCAGTAGTGGTTTTGCTCATCTTAGCCGACGGATCGTCCAGGCCCATAATACGCGCACCAGTCGGCGGAATCATTGCCTCCGGCACGGTGAACGTCTCACCAAACAGGTGATTGAATCGCAGGGCGACATCGCGCGTCAGCTCCAGATGCTGGCGCTGATCATCACCGACGGGCACAGCATCGGCTTGATAGAGCAGAATATCCGCCGCCATCAACACAGGATAATCGAGCAGGCCGGTGCTCACCGAATCGGACTGCTGCTTGGCCGCTTTGTCCTTGAACTGCGTCATCCGGTTGAGCCACCCAAGAGGCGTAACACAGTTGAGCAACCATGCCAGCTCGGAATGCGCGGAGACATGGGACTGCACAAAGATCGTCGAGATCTCCGGGTCGATACCACAAGCGATATAGAGTGCGGCGACTTCACGAGTCTTGGCTGCCAGGATCGAGGGATCGTAAGGCACTGTAACCGCGTGGAGATCCACGACACAAAAGTAACTCTCGAAATTGTACTGTTCTCGCGCCCACTGCGAGAGTGCGCCAAGATAGTTGCCGATCGTCAGACTGCCCGAAGGCTGAACGCCTGACAATACGCGTTTGCGTTCTTTTGAACTACTGCTGCCCATATATGACTACCTTAACGTGTGTGAAGAAAACAGACGGCAATCGGGCCAGAGCCAGCACTGAGGCATTAGCCCACGACAGAAACCAGGGACATTGTAGCACCGGGAACCAGTGCAAACAACCAAAACAGCCTGCATCATGGATAGGATACAGGCTGCGATACGCCGCCGGCAGGATTCGAACCCACGACGCCTAGTTCCGAAGACTAGCGCTCTATCCACTGAGCTACGGCGGCAACAACTTTCGACTGCTTCAAGGATACCATGCTCGCCCATGCTTTTCAATTATTATTTGCCAAAAGCCGGGCAAGGTTATCGTGAGTGACGGCCTCTCCCAAGGCATCTCCACAGCGCCGCTGGACTTCGAGCGCCTGGGTCAACATCTGACGGAGGCGCTCATCGGAAAGAGGCCCATCGCCGGACAAATGAAGTGAAACTGCAGCCAGATTGTTGGCACACCTCGCGTAACCAATCACGTCACCCGCATGATCGAGCAGATCGAGCGCGGCGGTCAGATAATCCACGGCTTCCAGGTACTGCCCGTTTGCCGTGTAAGCGTTGGCGACGATTGCCATCGCGCGACCTCGATCGGGATGCGCCTGGGGAAGCAGATCAAGCGACCGGTGAGCCGCCATGATTGCATCGGAAAAATGACCCAGCAATTCGTAGGCTCTGCTGGCCGTCCCCCAGGCACGCGCATCCCATCTTGACAGCCGACTGAGCCATGCCAGGGCGCGCGAAGCATCTTGAGAATCAACCGCGATCTGTGCCAACTCGTGAATGCATCGTTCAACGCCCGACTCGTCCTCTTCGCGAAGTTCGATTTCAAGTGCTGACTGAGCAAAAGCGAGGGAGTCTCCCCATTCGCCCTGGTAACGACGAACAACCGACAGTTCAACCAGAGCGGAAGCATGATCCGGCGGATTCGCGTTTGCGCGAACGCAAAGGGATTCAAATACTGTGCGAGCTTGGGTGAAATCGCCTAACCAGCGCAGAGCCACTCCGACCTGAAGATCGCGCCATATCAGTTGTTCGCCAGTCAGAGCGTCGGTGTTACAGGCACGCAATTCATCGAGCCAGGGATGCCACAAGCGACCGCTCATAATTTGAGAGGCCAGATCAACCAGTAGAGTCCAACGGTCGCGGTTGGAAAGCGAGATACGGCGGGCGACCTGAACGATCTGCAGGGCATAGAACGGATCGGGATGAGACAACAGCCACTGCGCAGCCTTCGTCAACAAGGCACGAACAAACTGAAGAAGCGATCCATCATCGTCCGAAGCAGGAGCTGTGCGCACCCGTTCCAAAACGAAAGATGCCACCATCGACGGCACCGTGTATGCCATCGACTGATCATTTGACCGGGCTTCAAAGAGCGACATACGGCACAGAGTCGCCAACGCTGAGGCGAGAGCTACCGGAGGAATATCGAGAAGGGATTCGCACCAGGAATATGGCAGAGCCAAAGGATGAAACAAACCCGCAGCAAGACAAAGCTGGCGCTCGGTGAGCGGAAGACCATTCCAGATAGAATCGAGCAAACTCGCCAGGGGTCGGGCGGACTCAAGCGCCGAGTCGGGTAGATGGCGCAGTGCGGCCCAGACGAGCTTGAGCGCCAATGGGTTGCCTCCGGCTGAGGACCACGCCGCATCCCAACGCGCACGCTGGCGCGGTGTCATCAGATCGCCAGGGTCCAGAAGCGCGAGCGCATGAGCGCACGACAGTTCGGGGATGGTGATCTGCGAACACCACACCTCCGGCGGGAGTTCGATCCGGCTGGTGAGTATAACCAACGCCATATCGAGCACACCCAGCAAGGCTTCGCTCTGCGCGGCGATACCCTCTGTGCTATCCAAGACAATGAGCACGGTATGGGTGAAAAGATAGGCACGCAGCGCCTGCACCGGCTGTACATGTTCATCAGATCGAAGCCCCAGCCGCTCCAGGTTTTCATTCACCAGGGTATCAATCGACAAAACCTCACCACCAAGGGCCAACCAGACGACGTCATCCAGTATGGACAAGTCTGCCAGACGATGAGCTGCCGCAAGAGCAATGGCTGACTTGCCGATGCCTACGGGGCCATGCAGCAGCACATGGCGCGGCGGATCGGTCTCAGTAAGCAGATGGACCAAGGTCGGCAGCAGTGTCTCCACCCCGACAAGTATCGGAGGTTGAGATTGGGGCAAGGCCAGACGGAGCCGAAGCAGGCGATTTTGGCGACGGGCCTCACGTTCTATCCGAACCAACTGCAGAGTGAGCCGCCGAATCCCGCGTTCCAGGCGGCGGCGCAGCGTTCGTTCGGGGACGCCGGTCAGGCTGGCGATGCCGGTCATGGAGAGTGCCTGATCGATACAGACATAGCGCAAATACAACAGTGCCCACGCTTCAAGCTCCGCATTGGAACATGAAAAATCGGTGGCGATCTGAAAGTTCGCGCCGGCAGGATCAGGCGGCGGCAGGTTAACAGCGGCACGTATGCGGCTGAAACGATCAACAATGACCGATGACAGCAGATCAAAGACGGCTACCTGCAACGCAGCCTGTCCGGCAATCTCATACGGCTCAAGCAGACGTTCGCGGACGGAAAGAAACGAATACAACACATGGTCGCGCATGTCGGAGCCAGTGCGCATAGCTTCAAGCGCCTGCTCTACGGCACGATCGTGCAGAATGGGGCGAGACAGGAAGCGGGTCACATCCGATCACCACCGGGCATCGGGGAACGTGTTGATTCCCGCATCGCGACCAATCTGGCGATACATCTGAATGCCATCCAGCGGACTGCCCATGATTCCATCGTGGATGGCCCACGAACGCCCTGACACACTGAGATAAGCTTCTGGCTGGCGAAATGGAGAACTGCTATCGAGGCGGGAATAGAGCACACCGCCGGGCCGAAACTCGCGATCAATCCACTTCATGTGCTGAGCACCACGTGCATAGGCGAACCCACACCGCTCAAAGGTAATCGCGTTATGGTAAAAAAGTGGCTCAATGAAGTAGAGATCGTGACCCATGCGCTGAACGAAGGCGTCAAAGGTGGCGATCGCAGCGCGGAAAACCCGCAAACCTCGCCGGACCTGACCGGGCATCAGCCCGGCGGCCATTGCGCGCACTTCTTCCGCAAGATTACGCGTGAGTGTGCCGAGCTGCGTTGGATGCCCGGCATCATCCACATCAATGTCAAAGCGAGGTGACCGGGGATCATTGACTACCACCATGAAAACCGCCACTTGAGACAGCAGCGTATCGCCGATGTGAAGGTAGAGCACAGGATCAAGGGGCTGATAGGGTGAGAACAACGACAATTCGATTGCCGCGCTGCCTGCCGGACAGCGCAAGCAGAACAGGGGGCCAGTATCGCCTGCCAAAGTGACGGGATCAATGTCGAACATATCGCACATCCAGGCCGGAACCAGTGAGCGATAAATCGCGGACTTTTGATCTTCCGGCAGATCGTTGATCTCACGGAAAGTTGATGGCCACCGGATCTGCGGGCTATCCATGCCAATCTCCCGGCGCCCGACGCCCTGAGCTACTCACGCTGGCGGAGCGCACGCTCGATCTGACGCTGACTATCTTTGTCGCGTAGTGAGTGACGCTTGTCGTACGAATGCTTGCCTCGCGCCAGAGCTATCTCAATCTTAGCGATTCCGCGCGTGAGATAGAGCAGCAGAGGCACGATGGTCAGCCCTTTTTCCTGCACACGTGAAGAAATTCGAGCGATTTCCTTGCGGTGCATCAACAGCTTGCGTGGGCGCAGCGGATCGTGCCCAAACACGCTGGCCTGATCATAGCTCGCGATATGGGTATTCAGCAGCCACAATTCGCCGTCACGAACCTGAACGTATCCCTCGCGCAGATTGACTTTGCCTGCACGGATAGATTTGATTTCCGAGCCGGTCAGCACCAGACCCGCCTCATAAGTATCAAGGATTTCGAAGTCGTGCCGTGCCTTACGGTTCGTCGCAATGACCTTCCGCTTACCTTCCATCATCCCCTCAATCCGTCACTGGGCTGCGACAGCATCCAACACCTGACTCAGGTAGCGCACCGCCTCGCCCAATTCCACATCGCGACCGTCGTCCGCCGGAATCATGGTGATGTCCGGCGTAAGCCCCTGACCGCTCAGTGCCTGGCGCGCAGGAGTCAGCCATTCGGACGAAGTGATGTGAATTGATGAATTGTCGGAAAGGCGAAAAACCAACTGGACTGATCCCTTACCGTAAGTGGTCTGGCCGATCAAAATGCCACGTCCCTGATCACGAATGGCACCTGCGACTAATTCCGCCGCACTCGCCGTGCCGCCATTGACGAGAACCGCCAGGGGTTTGTTGAGGCCAGCGCCACCGGGTTCGGCCAGGGTTTCTTTTTCCGCCGTGCGAGTGCGCTCAATGAAGACAACCCCACCATCCAGGAACTCGGAAGCGACCTCTACCGATTCCTGTAGCAGCCCACCAGAGTTGTCGCGCAGATCAAGCACCCAGGCGAGCGCACCCAAATCATCCAGTTCACGCAAAGCCTGGCGTAACTCATCGGGTGTACGGCTGGTAAACCGCACGATCTGGATATAGCCTTCCGAAGGCGTTTCGGCAAGAATGCGCCAGATCACCGAAGGCACCTGAACAACAGCGAATTCGATAAAATACTCGCGTACTTGCCCGGCTTCCGGCGCGCGAACCGTGATGGAGACCCCTCGCCCTTTGCCAACTTCGCCGCGCAGCAGTTGATCGACCGTATCCATACGCTCGGAAAGCTCAAGCTGCACCCCGTTGACAGCGACCAGGATATCACCGTCCATCACCCCTGCCGCTGCGGCAGGTCCGTCACGAAATGGGAACAGGACAAACCGTCCCTGATCGTCACGGCGAACCTGAACACCGATACCCCCATATTCACCGGCGAGCACATCGGATTCGCTCTGCGCAACAGGGGGCGGGTTAAAACACGTGTAAGGATCATTGAGCGCGCCCAGGTAACCGCGAATCGCGCCATATTCAATCTCGGTGTCGGGGGGCAGATCGCGCAGGAAATTCGCCTCCACCAACCGATCAACTTCGGTGAGCAACGGGAATTGGCCTCCCTCGCTATTGTTCGTCTGCGCGGTGGCGGGGACATGCCCGCGAACGATGAACCCGGCCAGGAATACCGCACCCATCAACAGACCGATCACTGCACCGCGCATCACCGCCACTGCTACCCGCCGCCGAGACACTTGCTGAGAGTTCATCCACTGCCTGCCTTATGTGCTTAAGATGCCTGGCGAATTCTATCACATCTCGCCCAGGAAATTAAGCATTTCCCCGCCAGCCCAATTGCGACTATTATTGTTTTTCAGGCATGAACTGTCTTTGAGGAGCAAGATGTGGTTATGCAGCCGCTTAACGCTTCACAGTCGCAAAATGCTTCGCAGTCGCAAAAACCGTTGGTGTTGATCGCAGATGACGAACGTAACGCCGTGATCTTGCTGACTCGCATCTTCGAGCGCGATGGATTTGCGGTGGAAAACGCCCGCGATGGCGAAACCGCGCTTGAAAAAGCGCTCGAATTGCGTCCGGATCTGATCTTGATGGACGTGCAGATGCCGAAGCTGAATGGGTTCGAGGTCACCGCGCGGCTGCGCGAAGACCCGGCGACTGCACGCATCCCGGTGATCTTTGTGACGGCGGCAGCCCGCGATCCTTCGGATGTGGCACATGGTTTCCAACTCGGCGCAGATGACTATGTGCGCAAGCCGTACAACTATCATGAACTGCTGGCACGCGCCCACAGTAAAATGCGCGCACGCCAGCTTGAGGATCGTATTCAGCGGCGAAATGAAGAACTTGAAGCGCTGGTCCGCATCGGCGCAGAGTTCAATCAGCGCCTGGCACTGGGCGAACTTACCAGTCTGATCGTACTTGTTGCCCAGCAAGAACTTGGAGCGGAACAGGTTGAACTGTACCTGTTCGACTCGGAACGCCACATCATCCATTTTCAGGATACTTCGGGGATACGATTGCTGGAGGATGCCCAGGAAATCCTGAACATTCCCGATTCCGTCGTTAGCCTGGTTGCGCAAACCGGCGAACCCATTTTGATCGGCGGGATGGAAGACGATCCACCGACCAGTACGATGCACAGAATGGGGTTGATGTCGGCAGTGGCCGCCCCTCTGTACCATCACGGGCAGCTGCTGGGAATCCTAAGCGCATCAAGCTCGCAAGTGGGAACCTTCGACGAGTCCAATCTCCGGCTGCTGCGTTCCATTGGTGAGCAGGCAGCGCTGGCCATCCGCAACGCGCAATATGCCCAAAACCTCGAAAGCATGGTCGAGGCACGTACGCAAGAACTGCGTGCAGCACAGGCTCAGCTCATCCAGACGGAAAAGCTGGCGGCATTGGGCCGATTGGCCGCAGGAGTCGCACATGAGGTCAACAACCCTTTGCAGCCGATCCTGAACTGCCTGGAAGTCACTATTGAAGACATCGAGGCAAACCAGCCCGTAGACGCGGAAGTCTTGCGAGTGGCGGAGCGCGAAGTACAGCGGATCAAGGGAATTGTTTCACGTTTGCTGGATTTCGCCCGGCCTCAGTCCAGCGAACGGCAAGAGGTGGATCCCCATGCGCTAGTCAACGAGGTATTGACGCTCACACAACGTCAGCTTGAGCGGATGAGAGTGAATGTCACCACTCATTTTGAGCCAACAGCGCCGCTGTGGGGTGATGCTGCACAACTGAAGCAGGTCTTGCTGAATCTCGTCCTGAACGCCGCGGAATCGATGCCTAATGGCGGATCAATACGAGTCCTGGTTTATCCCGAAAATGACGGCACGGCGCTGAGCATCTCGGATACCGGCATGGGAATGGATGAGCAGACTATGGCCCAGATTTTTGAGCCATTTTACTCGACCAAAGGGGAAGGAACAGGGCTTGGGCTGGCGGTCAGCTATGGCATCATCCAGGGTCACGGTGGCGAGATACGCGTAGAAAGCCACCCTGGAAACGGAAGTCGTTTCACAGTGTGGCTTCCCAGTCATCACGAATAGGGTGCAGCGGAACAAGCTCTCAGGACGATTTCCAACGTGACTGGAAGGACGCCAACTCTTTGGGAGTGCGCAGTCCGGCACTATAGTTGATGGCGGATTCCAGTTTCACCACGGCCCGGTAGAGCGTATCCCGCTTCTCGCCATCGCATGCATTGACCGATACGCCCACAGCCTTGACCTGGCCCTGAACAGACGGTGCCTGACTGGCAATAGCATCGATCCCGCGCATGATAGCCGAGGGGATATTAGTACCCGGCTGGCTGCAATACTCCACAAACAGGGTCGTCCCCAAATCACTCTCGGCGATCACGGCGCGGCTGTTTGACCCCAGATTGACCGATTGGATCGCGTCATTGATAGCGGTGAGGTTAACTTCGGGCAGGGAGGCCGCGTCAACCAGTTTCAGCTCACCAGGGTCGCGCACTGTCCGGTCCCTGGTCAACAACGCGCCCACGCCAACGGCAACAATGGCGATCAGAAACAGCGCCAGCACGGCCTGCATGATTCGCGCACCTCTGCGCGGATGCCTGGCCGCCTTTTCCTCCAGCCGGGCCAAAAGCTCATCATCCAGCTGATCTGGCTCAACACCCAGATCACGGGCCATACGAGCCACATCGTCAAGTTTGGCCTCAGCAGCTTTCTCGGCCTTTTTGCGTTCCTGCTCAGCACGACGTTCGGCCTGCCGTTCCTTGCGCGACTTCTTTGCCGGTTTCTCTTCCGCAAGGGCTGCTTCTGGCTCTTCCTCGATTACGGAAAACACGTTTTCATCGAACGCATCATCCGGCACATAGAACGCATCAGGTGTGTAGCTGTCCTGGCCCGCTGTGTCTGGTTCGGCAAAGACATCCCCAAAGGGATCGCGTTCAAAAAAAGCATCGGTCTCTTCAAAAAGCGTATCGTCGGCAGATGACGAAAACATCTCTGCTGGCTCAGAAGCGAATGCATCGGGAAAAGCGGAGTACTGTTGTAGAAAATCGGGAAAGCGCGCGATCTCTTCCTGGCTCGGAGGGTGCTGCTCATTGAGAGCCTGGAGCAACTCACGCGCCTTGGCGGCATTCGAATAATTGGGATTCAGACGCAGCACTGTGATCAGTGCCTCGCGGACCTCGGTGGGTTCCTCAAGGGCATAGGCCATCAACCACCAGACATCCGGATTTTCGGGTTCCTGGATAGTCAGCGGGCGCAACAAGGAGAGCGCCTCTGCCGTCTGTTGTTTATTGATCAATCGGTAGGCACGCTGTAATTGTTTGGGCGTGTCGCTCATCGTATCCTCCAGGCGAGCATCAACGGCTGCCGGGGCGTGCTCGCATAGGCGCATTCCACGGAAATCGCTACCACGCATTATAGCCGCAGCGGGCCAGGACGCAAGCATGGGAAAACGAGTCTTGGGCATCGCCTGCCCTGAAGGAGCAAGCCCAGGATTCAAAGCCCCATAACGAGCCTTCGGCGCGTGTGAAAATCGACGGATTCTGGTACAGTAAGCGGTGTGTGGTTGCTCAACGGCCTACTCGATCTCAGGAGAGCCAATGCGTACATCATTCCGGCTGTGGACAATGCTTTTGATCGGTCTACTTACTGCCGCAATTGTGGCGGTTGTCCTCCAACAGACCCCGCTATTCGTAGCAGCGCAGGGGCCACGGCTCAATTATGGTGACACAGTGGAGGGCCGGATCAGCACAACCGGTCAGCTTGATCAGTGGGCATTTGGCGGCTCACAGGGCGATCTGATCACCCTGGAAGTTCAGCAGACCTCTGGCGGGCTGATTCCCCGAATCGCGCTGAACGCGCCAGATGGCACTCTGCTTGCCAGTACCGAGGCACCAGACCCCAGCATCCCGCGCGCGAAGTTCACCACGATGTTACGTCACAACGGGCAGCACACCATCACCGTCAGTGGGGCGAACAACAGCACCGGCAGCTATGCACTCGCGCTCAAACTGGACAAACCAAGCACTGTGAGTGCTGACGGCGGGACCGGCGTCACGAGCTACGGGCGCACGGTGAGTGGTATCATCAGCAACGACGTTTTCCGCCAGTTCTGGGCTTTTCAGGGTGGGCGCGGTGATGTGATCGATGTGCGTATGACCACTACCAGCGGTGACCTGGATGGGTATCTTTCGCTGCTTAACCCCGAAGGGCTGGAGATAGCCGTGAGTGATGCGGGCGATGCAAACAACAACGCCGCCCTGCTGGCGGTCGAGCTACCCAGTGGCGGTACATATACCCTGGTTGCGCGCCGCGCAGGGGCGAACTTTGGCGAGCGAGGGGTCACGCAAGGAACGTATGACCTGACATTGAGCTTGCGTGCTGCTGGCGTGAACCCGAATACGGTTACGCCAGTGGCCCTGAACCCTGGCAGCGAGATACGTGGACGACTGACGGCGGATGCGCCTTCAGCACTATATGCCATTTCAGCCAGCGGTGTGCTAGCGTTGAGGCTGGAATTCACCGACCCAATGTGGATTGGATCGGTGGCCGTCATGACGCCGGACAGAGTGCTGTTGAAGACGTTTTCGGGGATCAGTCCTCTGCATGCAAGCGTATCTCTTGCCGGGCTGAACGAAGTCTGGATCGAAGTCAGCACTGGCGGGTTGCAGGGCAATCAACTGCTGGATTATTCACTGCTGGTCAATTCACTGGCGACGGCAAAACGGTCGGCGGAACCGTTGATCTTTGGACAACCGATAGAGGTTTCCGATCCTTTCAGCGCTCCAGAAAGCTGGTATTTCACCGGGAGAGCTGGAGACAGCGTCCGCCTCTCCATCAGTTCATTCGGACCGGTGCTTGACGCAAAGATCCGTATTACTGACCCGAATGGGCAGCCTGTTATCGAGGATGTGGTGCGACCCCACTGGCAGCAATCCCTGGTGCTTAGCGAAAACGGCCCATATGAGCTTTCGCTCAGCGAGATAGTCGCAGCAACGGGGTACCAGATCCAGGTGGACCGGATGGGGATCAATGGATATGCCTTTGGGCAAATGAGCATTCCACAACGACGTGGGACCCTGGCCGCAAATGCTCCAGCACAGGGTGAGCTTGCGGCAGGACAAGCAGACCTGTGGGTAATGGAGGTTGATGGTCCGCAGGTCTGGCGGTTTAACCTATCTCATCCTGGACGACCGACACCTCTTGGGATAGAGATTCAAAGCCCGGATGGCGCGCCTCTCATGACTTCACTGAGCAGTTTGCTGTCGTATACGGCCAGTGCCCAGGTAATGTTGCCATCTGCCGGGCTGTATCGTGTGATCACTTTCGAACCCACTCTCAATGCTGGTAGCAGCTATTCTCTCTCAGCTTACCCGGTAGAAGGAGGGGTGATCCTGGCCGATACGCCTCACAAAGGGGTATTGACACCAGCCAATCCGGGCGATACCTGGCGTGTCTCGCTCCGCGCAGGCAGCTTGCTCAACATCCACCTGGATACGCTAACCGCTAATGCGTCGCCGTCAATTCTTGTTGTTGCTCCCAATGGCCAGGTGGTGGCTTCTACTTATTATGATGAAGGGCAAGCGAACAGGGATTTACTGGGAGTGCGAATCGACCGCGGCGGGAGTTATCGAGTGATTATCGCGCAAACAGGCCTGCAGCAGACGGCAATTTACCGGATTACGGTCAGGCCAACCACAGTGCCTGAGCCAAGCGCTATCACACTCTCGACAGAAGATCGGCCTGTGGCTCAACTATTCTCCAGTACCGCAGCACCGACACCCAAACCGGAATCCATTTCAGTAACCGATTTGTTGAGTCCGGCCTGGGTGCCAGGACAGGCAGGATTGCCAACTGCGCAAACTGGCTCCCTGGACACCTTGCTTCGCGGCGAAATCGATCCGCAGTCGAGGCAGCAAGTCTGGTCATTTACACTGAACAACCCACAGACCGTACTGATCACAGTGGCAGCGCTGGACAGTGAGCAGCGCCCCTCCATTACAGTGACTGATGCACAGGGACGTGTGCTGGCGGATGCGCTGCAGAACGAGAACACGCTGCAAGACCTGTGGTACCGTTTCGCCAGCGCCGGCACCGATTACGTGATTGTTCGGTTCGCAAATGATGCTGGCGGACGATATACGCTGTGGGTTCACCCAGTGACCGGACTTGCCGAAACTGTGCCGAATGTGCTGGAAGGCCGTGTTACTGCCTATGGGGAAACTCGAGTTGATGAGATTGCACCGTTCTCCGATGGGAAAATCAGCGTATTTTACGGTGGTTCCGGCGATGTCATCACTGCGTCAGTGCGCAAACTCAGTGGAGACAGCGTTCCCACCCTACAGCTTCTGGATGCGGCTCAAAATGTGCTTGCTTCTGGGGTGGAATCTGCTGATCTCACGGTGATGGTGTTGGATAGTTATACACTGCCATCTGAAGGCATGTATGCTCTTAAAGTCGCGCCTGCCGAGTCGCAGCCGAACGCTACACGCTACGCGCTATACCTGGATACGCGGCGAATGTCTGCCGCCGACAGACGCGGTGGTGTGGTGTGTGAGGGTGCCCAGGTGAGCACTTTGTCCACATCCAATTCCCGACAGCGATGGCTGTTTGATGCACAAGCGGGCGAACGCATCGGCATCGCGGTTGAACCTCTGTCGGCAGGAAGCCCAACGCCGCTGGAGGTAGCACTGACTGACAGCGCTGGGAATATCTTCCTGCGCAAAGAGTCACAGCTAGGTCGAAGCGCCCTAACGTTAAATGGTGTGCTGCTGCCTCGATCCGGTATATACCAGGTGATCGTCAGCGGCGGGCAACAAGCCGGAGGGGCGTATCGGCTCACCCTGGAGCGCGATCACTGGCATATTCAGGACGATCACAGTGCCCTGAGTTATGGTGAAACTGCCGGGAAAGTCTTGACTCGCGATAATTTCCTGGACGTATGGACGTTTGCGGGATCGCGGGGAGATGTTATTTCGGTGACGGCCCGCGTGGTGCGCGGCGATCCCGCGTTTCTGAACATGCAGCTCCGTGCATACAACGGCCAGATATTGGGTACGGTGGCGGATGATCCTGCTGTCGGGGCGAGCCATCTGGATCGGCTTATCCTGCCGTATGACGGGCATTACTCGTTGATTGTGGGAAACCCTGATGGATCGTTTGACGGTGAGAGTGCTTACGAGATCAGCGTGCGGCTCGAAAACAGCCGGGCGCGCTCGGTGGGAGCGGTCATTGACTATGGCGAGACGCGCGAAGGGCGCCTCTATGTGGATGACAGCAGCGATATCTGGTTATTTGAGGCCCAACAGGCGGATACAGCTTCAGTCGTGCTGGAAACGTTCGATTCAACCCTTGCGCCGACCATCAGTATTGTCTCTACCGACTGGCAAACACCACTCGCCAATGCTCTGCCGGAAGTCTTCGCCAGCGCACAAGCGCTGCCGGGTCGACCCGCCCAAATCGACTGGCAGGTGCCACTGAACGGTACGTATGCGATATATGTGCAGAGTTCGGACAACAGCAGCGGGCGCTATCAGCTGCAGCTCATGTCTACCATTTCGGAGACGGCGCAGTCGCGCGCCCTGGTACCGGGAATAGTCCAGAGCGGGGAAATCGGCGATGAGCGACCCATGGAATATTGGACTCTGAGCAACGCGGCGCTCAGCTCCGTGAGCGTGCGAGTGGTACCTGACATTCGCGCAAATCTTGCTCCGACAATCGAACTGCTCGGTCCAGATGGTGCCGTGGTAGCGCGCGCTGACGCACAGCCCAGCGAACAAGCCATTCTGGAAAAAGTCCAACTCCGTTCCATCGGGGAGTATTCTGTACGAGTAGCGCGCGCCCTCGAAGGCGAAGGCACCACACGCGGGGCATATACGATCGCAGTGGAGACTTCTACAAACGAATCGCCGGCAGCGAATGCGATCGGCTATAACCAACTCGAGGCAGGCGCGCTGAGCGAGACCGTGAATGGTCAATGGTGGTCATTTGAGGGTAAACAAGGCACAGTAGTCCGCTTGCGCGTGGAAACAACAAGCGGAACGCTTGATCCTGAAGTGAAACTTTTCAACCGTGCGGGGCAACTCATTGCCGCTCAGGACGACCAGACAGAGTCAACCAATGTCGAGATGTTCACTTCGCTGCCTGCTGACGATACCTATCTGGTGCTTGTGCAGCGATACCGCGGGGCATTGGGTTCAACACAGGGAAACTACCTGATCACCATTGATCCCGTCTACCAACTTGAACCCCTGAGTTCCACTCAGTTCATTGTGTACGGTGACCGGATCACCGGAAGCACAGATAACCAACGTAGAGTAGAAAGCTGGACATTTTCGGGGCAAGGCGGCGATGTGATCCAGGCCAAGATTCAGTTTCCGGTGGATGATGCGCCGCTATCGCTAGTGCTGCGCGATCCTGCGGGGAGAGAACTGGCTACCGGTACGCGCGATCGAGGCGACGTTTTGATCGCCTCGTACACACTGCCGACAGATGGATTCTATCTGCTAGATGTTCAGCGCCCGAATGACGCCCGGTCAGTGTTCAATCCCTATACTCTTGACCTGACACTGCTGGATACGACAGCGACTCAGCCTGTTCAGGGCGGATTTCTTATCTTGGGTGAAAGCGTCACTGGGACTTTCACAGAAGCGCAAGAAAGCCATATCTGGATGTTCGAGGGCCAGGGCAAGACGACAGCGCGGCTGACACTCAGCCGTCTGAACGGGCCGCTTGCGCTCAAGCTGGCGTTGTTCGCACCTGATGGGACGACTCTCTTCACCACAGCAACCCTGTCGGGGATAACCAACGTGTTCACCACGGATTCGCTGCTGCTGCCTGTCGATGGGCTTTACCTGTTGGTCATCACACACTCCGCACAAGCCGATCCGGGGTTGAGTTATCGCCTTAGTTTGCGGCCCAACACAGAAGCTGTGACCCCTAAAGCTACGTTGAGTGTGGGGCAAGACGGTTTTGGTACACTGACTGATCTGCATCCTTCGGATCAATGGGAATTCACTGCGCAGGCCGGGGATGTTGTGACACTTCGAGCGGCAACAATATCAGGGGATTTGCTGCCGGCAGTGACCATTCTTCGACCTGATGGCATCCCGCTCAAGCAAGCAGCTTTGGAAAAGGTGACCGATCAGTGGCAGGCGGTTATTGACCGGGTACTTATTCCTGAGACCGGTACGTACACAGCAATCATTGGACGTGATGCAAGCTCCAGTGGGCAATACCGCTTGATGCTGCGATCTGAGCGCATCAGCCCTCAAGCTGCGCTAGCCAGCGATATTGCGTATGGGCAGAGGGCGCTTCTGACACTACCCACTACGGGAGAGGCCTACTATGCCTTCCAAGGCGTAGCAGGGGATGTGATCGGTCTGGCGATTGGCGATGTAACAGGAAAAGCTGAGGCTGAGATTCAGACAGAAGCGGGCGACATCCTGGCTACAGCTTCAGTGGAAAGCAATGGCGAAGTGATTTTGCCCGCACTGGCTGTGCCTGAAACCGGGCGCTATATCATCCGAATCACTCACCAGGATGGAGAAACGCTTAGTCTGGTTGCGTTCCGCCGCGCGAATACTGTGCCGCAAGAAGGCGTTGTACGCGCCTTGAGCCGAGGACAGACTCTTGCGGAAGGTATCCTCAGCCCTGCGCAGATTACCCAATGGGAGTTTTCGGGCCGTGCCGGTGAGGTGCTGAGCTTTAGCGTGGACACAACCGGCGGAAGACTACGGGCCGATCTCGCGCTGTATGGCCCGGTAGGGTATCTGGGTAGTGCCGTGGAAAGAGCAGGCAGCCGCGTTACAAGGCTGGGTCCTGTTCGCCTGCCGGTGGATGGCGACTATCGACTGATAGTTCAGCCCTGGTTGGGCGCATCGAGCGGGAGTTATACAGTCCGAGCTGAACAGGCTGGGCCGGGCGTTTCCGGTTCTACTGGGCAGCACCTGGCAGCGCGGAATGTCACAGGTTACGGGGGCTTGATTTCTGAAGACCCTGAGGACTTGTGGACATTCGATGGCGAAGCTGGGGAGATTGTCAGCATCCGCGCCGAACAGACACAAGGTGAAGGGACGCTGAATATCAGGGTTGATGGCCCCAGTGATTCATGGCACGTCAATGGGGTGACCAGCACAGCATTCATCGGCGCGGAAATTGAAAGCATCGCTTTACCAGAGGACGGGCGTTATCGTCTCACCATCACAGGACAAGTTAATCAGGGAGAAGCTCTTGAATATCGCATAGGAATTGTGCGTGTGCAGTCGTCGATTGCCGCCGAATTGCGAGACGCACAAGGAATTGCGTATGGCGAACAAAAAACGGGGCAATTCGATGCATCAACTGCCGACAACCGCGCCTGGGTATTTTTTGGCCAACGTGGAGATACGATCCGCAGCACGGTGACACCGCTCACACCGGACTTTGTGCCAATGCTTTACCTGATCGATCCGCGTGGAGAAATCGTCTATCTGGCGAGCGGCGAACGCGCGGGGCAAATGATTGAGTTGCGAGATGTGACGCTGGCCACCGACGGATTTTATGGACTGGTGGTCAAGATGGCACAAAAATCACAAGGCGGTACCGATCGCGCAGAATTCTCGCTCGACCTGGAAAAACTGCCTGTGCGCGCCCTACTGCAAGGAACAATTACCCAGGGGAACCAGACTTCCGATTTGACCGCTTCCGCGCCACTGCATTCGTGGTACCTGCAACCGGCAATTAGCGGGCTGTATCGCGTAAGCGTTGAATCTGACACACCAGGACTGCTGCCAAGCCTTGCCATCCTGGACTCAAAGGGTACTGAATTGGTCTCCGAAAGTCAGGCAGAAGAAAGCAAGGCTGTTTCGATCATTCGCCTGAGCGAAGGTGAACGTTACACAGTCATCGTCTCAGGAGGCTCAGGGCTTGGGCAAGGTCGATATACGCTGGGGGTTGAGCCAGCCAGTGTGATGCTCGACGGGGGAGTACTCCTCGAAGCGCTGCCGGATACAGGGATCATCAGCCTGGCCGATTTCACTGACACGTGGTCCATCACGCCGGACTCGGCTGAGCCAACGATCGTTACAGTCAAGGCAATGACGGGAGACCTGGCTCTGGCGGTGAGTCTGTTTGATGGTGAGGGAAACCCGATCGCTGAAGCCGAAGATGCAGAACAGAAAGGTGTAGAATTGACCATACCCTCTGGCAGCACCGATTTTACGCTGCTGATATCGCGCATCGGTGGTGGGGCAGGGCATACTACAGGCCAGTACGCGATCTTCGTCGGTTCACAAACACAATAAGGATGGGATGGTATCCCGTAAAACAACCTGCTCATCGATCGGATAGCCACGGTCGGTGAGCAGGTTAGTTTCAGAAGCGGGATGAAACCGTGCGTTAGTTAACTACGGGCACGTTGGCGGTGCTGCCGCGCACTACAACGTAGGCTTTTGAAATCCACCCATTGCCGAAGGGGCTTTCTACCAGCCACCAACCTTTATCCGGGCTTTGCCCGATGATAGTGAGCGTGGCACCGGTTTGCACTGATCCCAGGGATGTGAAAACGGCATTGGGGCCACTGCGGAGATTGAGCGCGCCTGTGGTGACAACTGCCACAGGCAGCGCGACTTCTGCCACGGGTGCCGACGGCACTGCTCCGGCCTCAAATCCACCCTGGCCGTCGAGTAATCCACCTGCAGAGGCAGTCGCAGCAGTACCGGGTTCGACAAATGGAACGCCCACACTGTCTCCGCGCACAACCACCAGCGGCGCGTAAACCCAACCTGTGCCCAGGGGAGTGACGACCAGCCACCAACTCCAATCGGCATTACGCCCGATGATCTGCCCCTGTGCGCCACCGGACAACATACCCAAACTGGTATACTGGGGTCCGGGGCCACTGCGCACATGGGCTGCCCCTGTATTAACCACCGCAAAGGGACCGGCGACTTCGGCCTCAGGAGATGTGGAGGTTACTGGAGTCAATCCATATTCATTGCGGGTGAGCAAGAAACTGGCAGACACCCAGCCTTCACCAAAGGACGTTTCGACCTGGTACCAGCTGCTGTCGGCATTGCGCCCGATGATCGTCAGCTCCTGGCCACCATACACATAGCCGAGGCTGGTGTAATTGATACCTGGGCCGCTGCGCACGTTGAGATAGGCTGCAGTCACCATGCCATAGGGCTTGTCCGAAGCCACCGTAAGGTCGGCTGGGACCCCGGCTGGAGTTCCAGCCGTCGAGATATAGGCCTTTGAAACCCAGCCGGAGCCATAGGCCCATTGAATCTGAAGCCAGGTCCCGTCTGCACTTTGTGCCTGGACGAACACTTGCTGATTGCGCGCCAGCCGCCCAACCGAAGGTGCGTTTGGCCCGGCCCCGGTACGCACGTTCAGCGCGCCAGCGATTACCGTCCCGATCAGGCCCGGATCGTAGACGGGAACTGCTTCGGTGTTGTATGCCGTCACCGAGATGCCGGCGACCCAGGCAGGGCCAAACCGGGTATCCACGTACCACCAGGCGCGATCTGGGCTAATGCCGCGCACCGGAACGATCTCAGAGGGGTTGAGGTTGCCCAAAATCCAGAAGCCCACACCCGGCCCGCCGCGAACGTTGATGGCTCCGTTAGCTACAGCATAGGGACCGGTCTGGCGGGCGAACACCCTACTTTGATCGGTAGAAGCTGCCAGCGCAACGCCGGCGGTCGTGGCTACCAGGATGAGGCACAGCAGTATCCCTAGAGAACCTCGAAAAAACATGCGCTGCATGGCAGTTCCTCCTGAAGAAAAACTTGTGGTTAAGCTGGGAACAGTTCTTGATGCAGTGTAAGCCGATTCGGTTTTCGGCGCAAGGTGAGGCTCAAGGCGTGGGAATCAAAAACGAACTTCATTTGAAGTTCGTTTGGTGTGTAGTGTATGGTGCCCTGGAGAGGACTCGAACCTCCACGTCCGTAAGGACACAGGCCCTCAACCTGCCGCGTATACCAATTCCGCCACCAGGGCAGTTCTTAGGGGTGAATTATACACGGCGGGGTCAGAATGTCAATGGTTGGCAGAGAAAACGGCGCGACGTACAATCGTGGGCAGTACGATATCGGAGACTGGTGAGGAGCACTTATCATGCGGATAGTATTGGATGCGATGGGTAGCGATCTTCATCCAGGACCGGATGTTGAGGGGGCGGTCCTGGCTGCGCGCGAGTTTGGCGATACGATCGTGCTGGTGGGGGATGAAACGACCATCAAGGCGGAGCTTCAGAAGCATCAAACAGCGGGATTGTCACTTGAGATCGTTCACGCCGCACAGAAAGTGACCATGGAGGACAAACCTGGCGTGGTGGGGCGCGCAAAACCTGAATCCTCGATGCATGTCGGGATGCAGCTAGTGCGCGATGGCCAGGGGGATGCGTTTGTCACCGCGGGAAACACCGGAGCGGCGATGTCGATTGCCACGCTGCACACCCTCAAACGTATCCGAGGAATTCATCGGCCGGCATTGACGGCGATTGTCAAAATCCGAGGGCATGCGCTGACGTTGTTGGATGTTGGTGCGAACGCCGACTGCAAACCTGAATGGCTGGCTCAATTTGGTTGGATGGGCAGTGTATATGCTGAGCGCGCCTTATCACTGAAAGAACCCAGAGTGGGTCTGCTATCGAATGGTGAGGAAGCTGGCAAAGGCACAATGTTGATCCAGGAGTCGGCGGAACTCCTGAAACAAAGCGGGGTTAATTTCATTGGGAACGTCGAGCCGAAGGAACTGCTCAAGGGCGCCGTGGATGTCGCGGTCATGGATGGCTTCTCCGGCAACGTTCTGATCAAGACGATGGAAGCGGTGGGGTCGATGTTGTTCGATCTCATTCGGAATGAATTGATGGCCGACACGCGCTCCAAACTGGGCGGTCTGCTGGCCAAACCCGCCTTTCGGCGCGCCTATCGTCAAATGGACCCGTTTGAGATCGGAGGGGTGCCCCTGTTGGGTGTTGATGGTGTGGTGATCATCGGGCACGGGCGCTCAAATGCGACGGCTGTCAAGAATGCCATTCGCCAGGCTCGCCTGGCGGTGGCAGGCCAGATTGTTGACGTTATCCGCGACGGTCTTCAGGGTGAATCTGAAGACTGATCGCTGCGCAGCATATTGTGGGACAGACCTACACAAAGGATAGAGAGAGCCATGGAATTCTTGCGTAACGGTTTTCCACGCGTTGTGATCACAGGAATGGGTGGAGTAACCCCGCTGGGACGATTTCCTGCGTTCTGGGAGAAGCTCAAGGCGGGTATCTCCGGGGTCCGACGCATTCAAAGTTTTGACCCATCGCACCTCGATGTACAAATCGCTGGAGCGGTCGTGGACTTCCACCCCAGTGAATACATTGACGA